>JALQVX010000302.1 GCA_023263555.1 Crocinitomix sp. | reverse complement strand
GGATTCGAAATAGTTACTATCTTGAAGTAAAGACCCTTTTAACGAATGACTTATTTTAGATGCAATGGCTTGAGCGTTGGGTCCAAATTTTGAAATTTTACCCAATAAGCTCCACACCTCATCTTTCACTTTATTGTAGGTATGAGAGGTTGTAATATCTGTCAAATATTCGCGCAACGCACCAACATTAGGATCGATAGACATACAATTATCGTTTAAGACAACCAATAAATTGGTATCTGCCGATCCACCATGATTTAATCCTTCAAAGGCTAAACCAGCCGTCATAGATCCATCACCTATTACTGCAATGTGCTGCTTTTCTTCTTTTTTATATTTGCTCGCGATTGCCATCCCCAAAGCTCCGGAAATGGAAGTTGAAGAGTGACCTACACCAAATGTATCATATTCGCTTTCACTTCGTTTAGGAAAACCACTAATACCTCCCTTAGTGCGGTTGGTATGAAAACGTGATCGTCTTCCAGTTAAAATTTTATGTCCGTATGCTTGATGACCTACATCCCAAACCAATTGATCAACAGGTGTATTAAAAGCATAGTGAAGGGCCACTGTTAATTCAACAACCCCCAAACTTGCGCCAAAATGCGAATTTCCTATTTCAGAAATAACATCTACAATATATTGACGTAACTCATCTGCAACCTGCGGAAGTTGATCAATTTCAAATTTTTCTCTTAAATCTTGTGGAAATTCTATCTGTTTCAGATAATCTCCCGCGATATATTCTGCCATACGACCTGTTTGAGTGACAAATTTACACAATCCTGTGCAATGTAATAACGGATTAAAATACAATCTGTTCAATGAAATTAACTTTTTTTATGTAAATAATCTTAATCAATACAATTTTAAGTACCGAAGAGGAAAAGAAAACTAAAATTTTTTGACGTCAAAAATTGCTTTAAAATCTACAAAAAAGTTTCTACTTTTACGAATAAACTAATTTAACACACACACAATGAAACAAATACTACTCTCTAAAAAACTATTAGTCTTGGCATTGATTATGTTCAGCATCACCCTGCTTAAACTCTTCATTTTCGACATTCAAGAAATTTCAGAGGCCGGTAAAATTGTCGCATTTATTTCATTGGGAGTCTTGCTTTTAGTCATTTCATTTATGTATCAAAAATTAAAAGCTTTGATTGTTGGCGAAGAAGATGTTGCCAACGGTACCGATTAAAATACAACTAAAATGGAGCGCCCTAAAAAGCGCTCCATTTTTTTATTAAATTCGAAAAATGATTCAAGAGCCAAGCCTTCATCAAAAAATAATCCTGATTAGTTTGGCGATTTTCACCCTTCTCATCACTGCTTTATACACGTATTCGTATCAACAGGAATTATTGGCTAATTATAGTGTTATCCATCATTCATTTGCTGCATTCATTTTTGCACTTTCAATACTTTTACTTCGAGCTATCATTAAAATCAATCAGCAAGAAGAAATTTCTGCACGTGACGTTCGAAAATCCTATTGGTTATTGAGCCTGTTTATTTTGATTAATACAACCACAGCCGCTCCAATTTTATATGTATTCTAATAGCGTGGTAAAGAAATGAAATCGATTACCAAAATTTACAGCTTCTTCCTTGTCCTCGGATTACTTCTCATCCTAACCGGAATCTATGCAAATAGCATAACAGACGACCTATTTGAATACAGCTTTGTATTAGCGGCAATTTGCTTGCTGAATATACTCAACCTTACAACTTCTTTGTTTGGTAAAAGCAATAAATTAGATGTTGTGCTCAATTTAGCCATTTTAATAACCAGTGTTATTCTCATTATACCCCTTAGTGTGATACTGCGAATTACAGCTGATTTTGGAACTGACGATTTTTATCCGGCAGGTTTATTATTCTTTTATGTTTTAGCTTTACTGCTACTTTCAGGATATCACATAGGCCTACCGTTAAGCCCATCTAAATCCAAGTCTGATGAAACATAAACGATTAGCAATGGGCTTTATCTTCGGTGTTTTTAGCATCACAAGTTGCTCAACACCTGCTCCAAATACGCAAGATGAGGTAAAACCTAACCGTGAAGAAGAAGGAGAAATCATTACCAAGATCATCCAAAAAGACAGTTTATTTTATTCATTCACAACAGCAGATAGTCTTTTATGCGAAGAATTGCATGTCACTTATAATGCAGATGGATATCTGATTGAAAAAGGTTGTCAAGGAACCTATAATGGAACAGGTATGTCTGTTGGCACATGGTATTATTATGAGAATCAAGAGCTAATTAAAGAAATTACGTTTCACAATGATGTGCAAGGAAAGGATTATATTATTTATCGTTACTTTGAGGGCGGCTCATTAAAAACCGAACGCATTACGAATAATTTTATCCTCTATGAATCAGATAGTCTAGTCCTAACACCGGCAGAATATGAGGAACGAAGCAACGAAATAAAATGAGTTTGATAAAGAGCAGCTTCGTTTTAATTGTCTTATCTATCTGCTTAGGATGTGCTATTTCTGAGAAAATGAATCAAGATGAAATGCCATCCAATTCGTTTGAAAATCGTTTCAAAAATACCGCGATTAATTATGCCTATTACGAAGAATCACAGACACATGATTATTCTGGTAATTGGGATTTTGATGGAGATGGAAATTTCGACGCGCTACAATTTATCGGAAATAATGGAGCGCATCTTTATTACCATCTAAATGTAGCATTAAGTTCAGACAAAGAGAAACGGAGCTATACTTGGCTCTTAAGTGACCTTCCTTTATTGGCGTCATTTGACACTTTCTTGAAGTATACAAACGAGGTGAATTTTGTGGTCCACGACTTTAATCATGACGGGTTAGACGACATTTATTTGAACTGCGAAGAGAATGGATATACGGTACTTTCAGACGAGCAAAAAGCGCTGGGATTAACAACCTCCAGAATTGTCATTTCCTTTAATCCAGCAATTAAAGATTTCACATTTTTCGATTTAAAGGACCTTAATTGAAGTGAAATACGGGTAAAAATCTATTTTCTAACCAAACCTAATCTTCATCCCCAACCCATTATCACTCATTTCCACCTTTTCTAAAAATCCATTTAATTTTTCATTTCGGTGTTTGGTATGCAATAAGGTTGCTGTTAAGTCAAATAAAAACAGAAAGCCGCCTTGCAAAAGGAGAGAATTTCCAAAACCTCGAAAACGGTAATAATTCACATCATCCAATTGAGCGCGTTGTTTGAGTAAAAGTCCACTACCCACATAAACCAAATCCAGCGCTGTATTAAAGAGGAAAATTTTCTCTGTTTTTAGTTGCTCTTTCCATGTTTGCGCAAAAGAAAATGAATTAGGATCAGTCTTACGCGCTTTAAAATAACCAGGAATGGCCAAAGCCAAATTTACTCCGCTCCACATCACATTCATCTGATGAAAATACATGGCTTCATTATCCGTCGTTGCCCAACCGTATGAACTCACAGCCACATTTGAAAGCGACCAAGAAGTGAGTCCGATCATTAGGTTTTGATCTAATTTAAGGCGTTCTGAATTAAATTCTTCTAGACCTTGCCCCAATCCTAAAACGGGCAGCAACAAACCCAAAATGGTCACTTTTATACATCTTATCATACTCAGATTATTTAGTAATCGTCAATTTTCCTCATTTCTTGACCATTTAAGCCAATAATTCGGAATTTAACTGATTTATCTTTACCGACGTCTACAATTAAGTAATTATCATTTACTCCTCCCCCCATGCCACTAGCAATATACGTTACATTATTCATCTGCTCGTAAAAAACGGCTGTTCCCCAATCAAATGCCCCAACATCACCAGCAAACAAATAGGTGGGCTTATTCGTCGCTTCAATAATAGGTAAAATCGCTGTTTCAAAATTTAATTTTTCAGTTCTTCCTTCGCTGGAATTAGGAATAAGTGGAACGCAGTCCATAAAAATAACCTGATGAACGAAGATGAAAACATGCTCAATTCGTTGGGCCTGATTGGCGGTTAATTGCGCATAAAAATTCAATTGATTCTGTTCAATGCTCCAGCCGTCCATTTGCACTTCGGGAATAACAAAGAGATCATCTTCAATAAAAAAATAGCGTGCCAATGGAGCGTAGCGTTTTTGATATAAATCATAGTCTTTTAAATCATGATTTCCAGGTGCAAAAGAAACTGGCGCATCCAATTTCTCCAAGTCTAAGTCAACCCGATCCCACGCATCTTCGTTCGGTATTTTAACGATATCACCTGTTAGAAAACCTTTCACAATAAGCGGATCCGCGTTCAATTCGGGAAACGTTGCTCGAAAAGGAGGATAAAGTCCAAGCGAATCAGTTGAAGGAGAACCGTAGGTATGTCCAGCAACAAAAAAAGAATAGGCACGATTATCAGAAAAAGAATCACACCCGAGTGTAAGAAGAGCAAGGTAACTGTACAAAACAATCCTCATTCTCTTCTTACCCATCCTCACAGCTTCAATTATTTAAACGCCCAATCGTAAGTGTCCAAATCGGACAAACACACCGTCAACAAATCAATTGAACCTTGAATGTCGTCTTTATTCGCCATTTCAATGACTTGATGTAAATGACGGGTAGGAATAGAAATAGCACCAGCAATAGAACCTCCTTGGGTCATACGCTGAATCCCAGCAGTATCAGTCCCTCCAGCAGTTAAAATTTCCGGTTGCCATTTAATTTTATTCAGATCAGCGGTTTTTTTCATATAATCCACCATGCGATAATCACAGATTGTCATGGCGTCCATGATTTTAATCGCAGTGCCTTCGCCAAGTTTCGTTATTTTCTCATGCTCAGCTGCGCCAGGTAAGTCAAAGGCAATGGTCGTGTCCAAACCAAAACCAAAATCAGGATTAATTTTTAACGAAGAAACATTTGCACCTCTCACACCAACCTCTTCTTGCACAGTAAAGACTCCGTATATATCATAAGGTACTTCTTGCCCTTTTAAATTTCGAAGCGACTCAATTAAAATAAAAACAGCCAAACGATTATCCAAGGATTTAGAATTAACGCAATTTCCCATTTCAATAAACTCCCGTTCACGCGTAATCGGGTCACCAATTTTTACAATTTCCAACACCTCTTCTTTCGACAAACCTGTATCAATAAAATAATCAGACAATTTCGCGACTTTCGTTCGTTCATCAGCCGTCATGACATGAATGGGTTTAGAAGCCATTACACCAATAATATCTTTTTTACCGTGAATGATAACACGTTGTGCCGTTAAGGTTTTAGGATCAAATCCGCCCAAGGTATGAAAACGAATAAAGCCTTTATCGTCAATATGCGTGACGATAAATCCAATTTCATCCATGTGCGCACCCACCATTGCGCGTTTTGGTGATTTCCCTTTTTTAATGGCGTACACATTGCCCATATTATCCACTTCGACCTCGTCCACCAACGGCGTAATTTCACGGATCACTAATTCTCTTACTTTTTGTTCAAAACCAGGAGCGCCTGGTGTTTTGCAGATTTCTGCCAATAATGCTACATTCATATTATTTACTTTTCAATACCTATTTCTTTTTTTCACCATTTGTCGCTACGCGGTAGCCCAACATAATTGGCACACCAATTAAACAAATGATAAGAAGGAAAATTCCTTTCCAAGTTGGACGCACTGCAGAAACCTGTTCCACGATAGCAGGCTGAGGCAAACGGGTGTGGTCTAAAAATGCATGCAATGAAATATCCATAGAATAGACCAACTCATTTTCTGTAATATCCGCTTCAAAAATAGCTGCATCATAAAGATAAAAAAACGCAGTAAAGAGAGCGATTGCGATAAAGGAATAGAGGATAATTTTTTGCATGTTCTGTTGAATCAAAATTTAAAATTAATCAAAAAAAAGCCGAATTCGACACAAGTTCAAATTCGGCTTTCAAATCATTTAGATGCGTTTAACAAAACTCATCAAAGGCCATTGCCAAGTTTTCAGCAATCATTTCAGCTGATCTTCCTTCGATGTGGTGTCTCTCAATAAAGTGAACCAATGTTCCATCTTTAAATAAAGCAATTGAAGGAGATGATGGAGGGTAAGGAAGCGTATATTTTCGCGCTTGATTTACCGCATCACCATCAACACCTGCAAAAACAGTTACCATACTTGAAGGTAATTTTGAATGTTTAGTTGAAAGAAGCACACCCGGACGCATTGTTCCTGCTGCACAGCCACAAACTGAATTGATAACACATAAAGTTGTTCCCCCGGCATTGATCGCTTGATCAACAGCTTCAGGTGTTTCTAGACTTTTAAACCCGGCTTGAACCAATTGGTTTTTCATTGGGGTTGTTAATTCTGCTGGATACATTTTATTTATTTTTTATATAACTGATTAACTCATAAGCTGATTAAATGTTCAACCAACTATCTTTCTTACAAAGTTGCACATAAATTTGCCTTTGTCATAAAATATGGACGTGAAAAAGCATTTTTACTTACGATTTGGGAGATAATAATGTTCAAAACGTTGAATATCTACTTCGCGTTCGAGTGCTTCACCTTTTAAAATATGATCGAGGAGATGACCTGCATAATAGGGAGCAATCATTACCCCTTTTGTTCCAAGTCCGTTAAAAACGAAGGCATTCTTTTGAGCGGGATGGACACCTAATAAAGGTTTACGATCAATGACGGTAGGACGAATTCCGGCTTTATGTTCTAGAATCTTGTATTCAAATGTCGTAAAACTTTCGAGACGTTCAATCAATTCATTTTTTGCAGCCTCTGTTGTAACAGGTTCAGTGAGTTCCCAATTATACGTTGCCCCAGCTTTATAAACAGTCGGAGCAACTTGCATGACAAACATATTTTTATTGAGAGTCGCATCAAAATTCAACTCCTGAGTTTCAATAAGCAAGGTTTCTCCATGCGTCAGGTTGAGTGGCAAATAATTGAAAAATGGATTTTTTCTTAAACCATACCCTTCAGCAAAAATGTAGGTTTTAGTCGGATTTAATTCTTCTTCAAGAAAAAAGCCGGAATCAAACTGAACCCCTTTTTCAAGAAAAAAATCTTTTGAAGCCTCCAAAAATTTGATCGTATCTAGATTACCAATCGTCTTAACCTCACCTATTCCATGAGGAAATTGAACGGTAGATAAGGCCGGCAACTGTTCTTTAGATGGACTTTTTAGGTAAGAAGAAAAGCGATCATCACCCTCTTTTGAAGCCCAATTATTGGACTCTTCGACAGAAGCAAAGACCCGGAAAATTGATTTTCGAGATAATAACTTAATTTCTAAAACCTGTTCAACACGCGAATAAAAATCAGCCGCTGACGGCATCAAAACATCTGCGTTCCAACTTTTTGTCAACCTTTTAAAAACAACCGGATTGACAAGTCCAGCTGCCACACGAGTCGAATGATTTTCAAGTGAGTCTTTCACAGAAAATGATTTTCCGAGAAAATACAATTCCCACGCCAACGCCGTTCCCGCCAATCCCCAACCAACAATTACAATATCCTGACCATTCGTATTCTCACTCATTACACCCAGTTAAATTCGAGCTGCTAAGGTAGCAATACTTATAGTGCAATTTTTAATTTGCATCAATTCAACCACGCAGGCTTCGAGCGTTGCACCTGTGGTCAGCACGTCATCCACCAGTAATACATGCTTATTCTCTAATTCATGCGGATGCATTACTTTAAAAATTCGTTTTACATTTTGCCAGCGATCATATTTGGAGAATTGCGTTTGAGATTCGTTATAAGCATGACGAATTAAATACTTTTTAGACACGGGAATATTGATCTTTTTCGCGATTCCTTCAGCGATAATCGAACTTTGATTAAAACCTCTTTGGCGTTCTTTCTTTGGATGTAAAGGAATAGGTAAAATGAGATCAAATTTAGTTTCAGCAATAATTGTCGCCCCCAACACTTCTCCAAAATAACTCCCTAGTTTTTTCTTTTTCTTGTATTTAAGCTGATGTAAGATGCGCTGTGTTTGATTCCCCCGTTGATAATTCAGCAAGCTAAAAACAGACTCAACCTCGACTCGCCCCCAAAATAACTGCTGCAATTGTTGTAACTGGTATTCATTTTGCGCGATATAGGGTAAGTCATATGAGCAAGCCAAGCAGACATGTTTTTCATTCATTGTTAAATCAACGTCACAAATTTGACATTGATTGGGGTAAAAAACGGCAAATAAAGCGTGACTTATGATTTGAGTTTGATGAATGAATCCCATATAGTGATTTTAATCTGTTTTGGACAGTTAAATTTACTAAACTTTTTGAACAAAACAGGGTGAATAAATTAAAAAAACAATTGACTTGATTCGTACCTCATTAAATTCGTAAATTGTAGCACATCAGGTAGTAAAAAACGAGTTAAAATTACGTGTAAAAAACTTGTTCATATTATGTGTAGTATTTTATTTTATCGAACAAAAAAAATGGATGCACGAATCGAAGCACACATACGTAAAGCAATATAAATCAAATAATTAAGACATCACTAAAAATCAAATTGTTGAAAACTAAGAGTAGATTGTGAATTAAAATTGATAGGTTAATCAATAAAAATTCACAATTTTTGTAATCCGATTTAGATTCGAGAAAACAAATCGATTTTCATCATCATCAATCGGCAAAATTTGCACGGAAAATTACGTTTAAACACCTAATTCACATGCAAGTGTTTATGCATCAAACAACAACAAAAGTAAAACAAAGAAAATGGCAGCAGAAGTAGAACCGATTTTATTAAAAAACAATGATCGTTTTGTTTTATTTCCAATTGAACACAATGATATTTGGCAATTTTACAAAAAAGCCGAAGCTAGTTTTTGGACGGCGGAGGAAATTGATCTTTCACAAGATTTAATTGATTGGAACGAAAAATTAACGGATGATGAACGTCATTTCATCAAACATGTTTTGGCGTTTTTTGCTGCTTCTGATGGGATTGTAAACGAAAATTTAGCTGAGAATTTTTTATCCGAAGTACAATATACAGAGGCGAAATTCTTCTACGGTTTTCAGATTACGATTGAGAACATTCATTCAGAAACATATTCATTATTGATTGATACGTACATCAGAGACGACAAAGAGAAAACCTATTTATTCAATGCTGTTGACACTATTCCATGTGTTAAACAAAAAGCTGATTGGGCACTAAGATGGATTGAGGAAGGCAGTTATGCTGAGCGATTGATTGCTTTTGCTGCGGTAGAAGGAATTTTCTTTTCAGGCTCATTCTGTTCAATTTTCTGGTTAAAGAAAAGAGGATTGATGCCAGGATTGAGTTTTTCGAATGAACTTATATCGAGAGATGAAGGTTTACATTGTGATTTTGCTTGTTTGCTTTACAATAACCACCTCGTGAATCAATTGCCGAAAGAAACGGTTACAAAAATCATTACAGATGCTGTAGAAATAGAGAAAATATTTGTAACAGATGCTATTCCGGTTAAATTGATAGGTATGAATGCCGACCTCATGCAACAATATATCGAGTTCGTGGCTGATCGATTATTGGGAGAATTAGGATGTGACGCTGTATACAAGGCTACTAATCCATTTGATTTTATGGACATGATTAGCATTCAGGGAAAAACAAACTTCTTTGAAAAACGAGTAGCAGAATACCAAAAGGCTGGTGTATTAAATAGTGGTGAGAATCAATCATTCTCATTAGACGAAGATTTTTAAAAAATTAATAAAACCCCCATACAGGATTAGTCAACCAACATTTCTGTATACTTAAAAAACCAAGGACGCTTTATGTATGTAATTAAACGAGACGGCAGAAAAGAACCGGTGAAATTTGACAAAATCACCGCTCGCGTAAAAAAACTGTGCTACGGGCTTAGCCCAATTGTTCAACCAGAATTGGTTGCCATGAAAGTTATTGAAGGACTTTATGACGGTGTAAGCACTTATGAACTAGACAACTTAGCCGCTGAAGTTTCTGCTTCAAAAACAATTGAACATCCGGATTATGCTTTATTAGCATCACGTATTTCGGTATCAAACCTTCACAAAAACACAAAAAAATCATTTTCAGATACGATTGATGATTTGTACCGTTATATTGATCCGATTACAGGAGAAAACGCTTCGCTAATTGCTAGTGACGTTCACCAAATCGTTCAAGATAATGCTGAATATTTTGATTCACATATCATTTACGATCGTGACTTCAAATATGACTTTTTTGGATTTAAAACCTTAGAACGCGCCTACCTTTTAAAGATTAATAATAAAATTATTGAGCGTCCTCAACATATGTTAATGCGTGTATCTGTTGGTATTCACAAAGAGGATATTGAAGCAGCTGTTAAAACGTATAATGCCATGTCTGAAGGTTGGTTTACACATGCGACTCCAACTTTGTTTAATGCAGGAACGCCAAAACCACAAATGTCATCTTGTTTCTTATTACAGATGAAAGAAGATAGCATTGAGGGTATTTACGATACTTTAAAACAATGCGCTCGTATTTCTCAATCTGCTGGTGGAATTGGATTATCTATTCACGACATTCGTGCAAAAGGTTCATACATTAAAGGTACGAATGGTACATCAAACGGTATTGTTCCAATGTTACGTGTATTCAACGACACGGCTCGTTATGTAGATCAAGGAGGAGGAAAGCGTAAAGGGTCCTTCGCAATTTATGTGGAGCCTTGGCATGCTGACATTATGGATTTCTTAGATTTAAAGAAAAACCATGGAAAAGAGGAGCAACGTGCACGTGATTTGTTTTACGCTATGTGGGTTCCAGATTTATTCATGAAGCGTGTTGAAGAGAATGGGGATTGGACTTTAATGTGTCCAAACGAATGTCCTGGCTTATCAGATGCTTATGGTCCAGCCTTTGATGAATTATATTCAAAATACGAAGCAGAAGGAAGAGGAAGAAAAACAATTAAAGCGCAAGATGTTTGGTTCAAGATTTTGGAATCTCAAATTGAAACTGGAACGCCTTATATGGTGTATAAAGATGCGGCTAACTTAAAATCGAACCAAAAGAATTTAGGAACAATTAAGTCTTCGAACCTTTGTACTGAGATTTTAGAGTACACTGCTCCGGATGAAGTTGCTGTTTGTAATTTAGGATCTATTGCTTTACCGAAATTTGTTAATCAAACAACAAAAACATTTGATCACGACAAATTATTCGAGATGGCTTACCACTTAACGGTAAACTTAAACCGCGTAATTGATCAAAACTATTACCCTGTAATAGAAGCTGAAAATTCAAATAAACGTCACCGTCCGGTTGGAATTGGTGTACAAGGTTTGGCTGATGCTTATATCTTAATGCGTTACCCATTTGATTCAGAGCAAGCTGCTACATTAAACAAAGAGATTTTTGAAACCATTTATTATGCAGCTGTTACAGCTTCTAAAGATTTGGCGATAAAAGAAGGTGCTTATGCTTCGTTCGAAGGTTCACCAATGTCACAAGGAATTTTCCAATTTGACATGTGGAATGTATCACCGTCTCCAAGATGGGAATGGGATATTTTGAGAGAAGAAGTGATGAAACATGGTGTGCGTAACTCGCTTTTATTAGCGCCTATGCCAACTGCTTCTACCGCTCAAATTTTAGGAAATAATGAGTGTTTTGAGCCGTATACATCAAACATTTATACAAGACGTGTACTTTCTGGTGAGTTCATTATCGTAAACAAACATTTATTGAAAGATTTAGCGAAACTAAACTTGTGGGATGGCAACATGAAAAACAAGTTGATGGCTTCGAATGGATCAATTCAAAACATCAACGAAATTCCGCAAGACATTAAAGACTTGTACAAAACAGCATGGGAAATTTCTCAGAAAGTATTGATTAACCAAGCTGCTGATCGTGGTGCATATATTTGCCAATCACAATCGTTGAACTTGTTTATGGAAAATGCAAATTTTGCAAAATTAACTTCAATGCACTTTTACGGTTGGAAAGCGGGCTTAAAAACAGGTATGTATTACTTGAGAACGAAAGCAGCAACTGATGCGATTAAATTCACATTGGATAAAGAAGCTGCTAGTACACCTGCTGCTAAAACGGAAGAAGAAAGAATGGCAGAAATTGCTTGCTCTTTGGATGATCCGGATAGCTGTGAGATGTGCAGTGGATAAGACCAGACTCAAGCTCGCTTGAAGTATGGCGCAGACACAAACATCCCGAACATAGTGAGGAGATGTGCTCCCGATAGCTATCGGGACCGCTCAGTGCGCTCATTCTGCACTAGTCAATAAGATTCCATTGAATTGGATACAATATCGTTAAAAAAGACCTCTTCGTGAGGTCTTTTTTTTTGACACACATACACGTCCTTTAAACTCAATTTTTACTTCGTTTTTGACGTTATGGAAGAGGATTGAATCTTCTTCCACTACCCTAGCCCCGATTGCAGTGGATATCCTTTTTTTGCAGAAAAAAGATAAGAACGGAAAGCGGGAAATAGCTTCTGACAACCAACCTCATTAAGCATAACTCGAGAAGATCATTTTTCCTAATCAAGTATCAAGTGTTAAATACTTACTAAAGCAGAATAATTTATAGGTCCATTAGAAAGACTTAACTAACTTACACCAAATATGAGCTAAGGAAAGAAAAAATTAGGTGTTCTGGCCTCAACCGCTATATCCGGCAATGACATTAGTTCCTCTTGCCTTTATGTTTCTGCTTTAGCCATTGCATACTCGGGACAGTATGCTTGGATTGCCTTACTGCTGGTAGGGGTTGTTTTATTTTTGTTTCGAAAAATTTACGGCGAAGTGGTTGGCGCTTTACCGCTGAATGGTGGAGCTTACAACGCCTTGCTTAATACGACGAGTAAATCATTAGCCTCTTTAGCGGCTACTCTAACCTTGCTTTCCTATATGGCCACGGCGGTAATTTCAGCGAATGAAGCCATGCATTATGCGAGTACATTATTTGATAATTTACCCATTATAATCGCCACGATTTTACTCCTTTCTCTATTCATGGGTTTAAGTATTATTGGCATTGGTGAATCTTCCAAGGTAGCGATCGCGATTTTCCTTTTTCATTTAACTTCTTTGATTTTATTGTCCACATTTATCGGGATTTATCTTTTTAACAATGGTTTTGATATTTTTAGCCAAAATGCTGCAATGCCAGTTAAAAGTGGTAGCATTAGTATGGCTTTGTTCTTTGGGTTTTCCGCCGCCATGTTAGGCATTAGTGGCTTTGAAAGTTCGGCTAATTTTGTGGAAGAACAAGAGAAGGGAGTTTTCCCAAAAACCTTGAGAAACATGTGGTTTGTAGTAACCATATTTAACCCTTTAATGGCGTTTTTTGCCTTATCGGTACTTCCCATTCCTTGGATTGAAGGGCATCAAAATGCTTTACTTTCAGACATGGGTGAAATAGCAGGCGGCTCATGGCTGTCTATTATGATTTCAATTGATGCCACTTTGGTTTTGAGTGGAGCCGTTTTAACGTCTTATGTTGGTGTTACTGGTTTGGTAAAACGGATGACGTTGGACCGGGTTTTACCAGCTTTCTTATTGAAGAAAAATAAACGAGGCAGTTCGTATCTCATTGCTATTGCATTCTTCATCCTCTGCGTATCTATTTTACTGATTACCCAAGGTCAATTAAAAGCTTTAGCGGGCGTTTATACGATTGCATTTTTGTCCGTGATGGTACTCTTTGGTTTTGGAAATATTTTATTAAAAATAAGGCGAAAGAACTTACCGCGTCCTGAAAAATCGTCATGGCTATCCTTACTCATTGCAATCATAGCTGTCATTGCGGCAATAATAGGTAATGCCGTTTTAAACCCACCCTATTTAATCGTTTTATTTGAATATTTTGTTCCTACTATGTTATTGGTGATGATTATGCTGAACCGTGTTTTACTCCTTAAATTATTTCTACAGATTACAACTCATATTCTAAAGCCGATTCAAAAAATGCTCAAGCGCTCCACACATGCCATTCTCCGCTCGATTGACACAATTAATTCCCAGGAATTTGTGTACTTCACTAAGAATGATTCGGTAGAAACTTTAAACAAGGTGATGTTATACATTCAAAATAACGAGCACACGAAAAAACTGAAGATTGTGACCGTTCACGAAGGAGATGAAAAAGTCAGTGAAGCTTTTCTTTCAGATCTTGACGTACTTGATCGTGAATATCCAGCGATAAAAATTGAATTGATTGAGTTAACTGGTAGTTTCGGCCCCGACCTCATCAATAAACTTTCGGCTGAATGGAATATCCCTGTTAATTTCATGCTTATTGGCTCACCGGGAGATCATTTTCCGTATAAGATTGAGCAAATGGGTGGCGTGCGGTTGATAATATGATTCACTTCGGCAGCACTTAGCACAGTTCACCCAGTGCTTTTTTTTGAGTTTGTTGGTGCTCGAATCAGCTATGCTACCCCATTCACCATAAGATGCGCAAATGTTTTTAGGGTAAGATTAACGACTAAAGTGAAAAAACAATTACCTCCATCATTGACTTGAATTAAATCTGTTCGCCAATTTAGTCCACTCACTTCGCCGTTCATATTTGATACATCACAAAAACAATTTACGTGCACCACTTTTTCTCCCCGTTCGTTGATATACGGAATGAACTGCCGATAATACTCTTTATACTCCAAAATATACCCCTCTTCATTATCTTCCATACTAGGATAGTAAGTCAATAGTTTTTGATAATCGTCTTTAGCTTTTTGGTTGTGATCGGCGATTGCGTATTTGACGATTGAATCCACGAGTTGGATTTCATAAAATTTTAGATTCGTTGGAGTCGTATTTTCGTAAAGGTGTTGGTTACTGGAATCCAATTCAATAACCGCGTATTTTTTCGGCTCTTGTATTTCAACTTTCGCTGGACTGCAAGCCGAAAATAAGACGCCAACTGCAAAGAAGATTGTGAGGATTGATTTCATGTACTTAATTGGCAAAGACCATCATTTTTGAGACCTGATCAACTCCATCAATGACGAGCGTATAGGCAAATGTTCCAACCTTGCCATAGCCATGCGTATACAACACTTCATTCATCTCACCATTGAGTTGAATTGGCAAACGTTCAACCTCCCGTCCTTGCAGATCACGAATGGAGATAAAAGCCGTTGTATACTGAATTGACTCATGAATACGAACACCTATTATAGTTGCCTCATCAAAAGGATTAGGACGGTTTTGCATCAATTCGAAGGGAGCAACAGGTGCTATTTCGCCATCAATAGAAAGTTCACCATTGGTAAAGGCGATTTCACGCGAGAACAAACTCTCTATTCCTTTATTATCAACAGACGCCACACTGACGATATAATTATCGCTTGTCGGTGGATATATTGTATCCAGATTCCCTTCAAGCACATACACCGAATCCCAATCATTTGTAACCGTCCGCAATCCAACACGATAGGAAGGATAGCCAATTTCACCTGTAATTCGAATTACTATTCCAGGGCCTTCGAAGGTTTCTATTAAAAAATCACACGGTTTTGGGCCGACAGCAATCATAGCAGCACCAGCACCGTTTATAGCAGCATTTCGTGCCAAATAATTAAAATCCACATAAAAACTATCCAAGACCATGTCACCATCCGTATCAACACCTAAAATATCATCAGTAGTATGTTGACGATCATGATAATCTCCGCCAACTCCTGCATTACCGTGTTCATTTGCCGAAGTAAAACGCATGGCTGCAAAACCATCTTGTCTAAATGGAATATGGTCACCACCTCTACCCGTTCGATCCTCTGCTGACATGACTGTTAATTGCATAGGTACAGCAACATGTGTTAACAGTTCCTCTTGGTACTGCAATTTAATATACCGCGCCAATTGTTTATGTTTTGAATTGAATCCTCCTTCGGTAAAAAAGCGAACTTGTGTACTATCCACATCATTTAATCCGGGACAAGAGGGAGCGGACGAAGTTTCACCACAAATAACCCCGCCAATAACATCATTGTTCAGCACCGCTTTAATTGGAATATTCTCGTCAACAGCATATTGAGAAAATGCATTTGCTCCGTATAAACCCTGTTCCTCCCCAATTGTTAACATAAAAACAAAGGTGTTTTTATAGGTAAAATTACTCATCACTCTTGCCAATTCGAGCACCAAGGCCGAACCAGATCCATTATCCTCCATTCCATGAGCTTCACAATCCGTATCGCATGAACCCTCGCAGCGACTGTCCAAATGTGCTTCGATAACTATCACCTGATGATTTGCGACATCAGTACCAGGAAGTACAGCAAAAATATTACGGTGTTGCCCCATACCACAGATAAACTGATCAAACTGTAAATAGCTCGTTACTAAACGGCTGTCATGATCAGCACTAAATTGTTCAAACTTATTATAGGCCCATCTCCTTGCAGCACCAATACCTTCCGTTGCAGAAACCGTATCTGAACCCGTATTTCGATTAACGAAGGTGCTCATTTCCAAGAGATAAGATTTTAATGAATCAGCGCTAATCGTACTGTTGATTCCTTGAACAATTAAATCCGGGTCGTCTACAACGACACCGGCAGCATAATCTGCAGGGTCATAATCGCCTTTTAAAATGTTTTCAGCAATTACATTTGTACTTTGAATGTTAAGTTGGCTAAAACAAGTGCTCAAGATAAGAATTGATAAAAAGCTTAAAATTAATTTCATAGCGAAGTACGTTTATCAACTAAAAGTACAAAATGTTAGGCATTTCTTAACGTTTGAATTTGATTTAACCAAAATTGATCAAAGACATCAGTGTTTGGAATAGAAAAAAATCCCTATTCACTTTCGCAAATAGGGATTATAGATTCGTGTATTTAGAATTAAATATTGGCGAGTATGGATTCAAAAATTAATTTACCATCCGTATTTCCAAGGTTTGGATCAGAAGCGCGCTCAGGGTGAGGCATCATGCCAAAAACATTTTTACCTTTATTAGTGATACCCGCGATATTATTAATTGCTCCATTTGGATTAAAAGCCGGGTCTACAACGCCGTTTTCATCACAATACTGAAACAAGATTTGATCATTATCTTGAATTGATTTCATTAGATCTTCGGGCGCATAGAAACGTCCTTCACCATGTGCGATAGGAATTTTATACGCTCTATTATGATCAAGGCTTTTCGTGATCGCCGCATCTTTAGATGTTGGTTTCAAAAAGACATTTTTACAGATAAATTTTTGAGAGTTGTTATGCAATAAAGCACCATCCAATAATGGTGATTCGCACAAAATTTGAAATCCATTACAGACTCCTAGAACGTATCCACCGCGTTCACCGTGTGCGATAACCTCTTGCATGATTGGAGAAAACTTTGCAATTGCACCCGAACGCAAATAATCTCCAAACGAAAACCCACCGGGTAAGACAACAAAATCAACTCCTTTTAGGTCTCGATCTTTATGCCAAAGACGCTCAACACGTTGTCCTAAACTTGTTTCCAACGTATCGATCATGTCTTGATCACAATTTGAACCTGGAAAAGTAACTACACCAAATTTCATTTAAACTATTTTAAAATGCCCTGCAAAGTTAATATTATTCGGTTAATTGAAATCAAGAAAGACATTAAATCGCCGATCCAAAATGGTTCTGTTTAGAAAAAAAGAATCCAAGCAGAGATCCCGATCCAGGTAAAAAGAATAACATTGCCGACTGTTGCGCTACGATCATTCAATAATTGAACGGCAATAATGATCGAAAAAGGAATATTCAACATCAATACAATATTGTCTTTTGCCCACCAGCCAAGAACCAGTGAAACAATACTCATCCAAGCCATATGAAACAAAAGTCTGCTCCTCTTTTTAATGACGAGCAATTGCGTATTTAAAACAACAAGATAACGCCAGATAGAGTAGAGAAAAAGAATAACTAGAAAACACAAGAGCATGATCATGGAGCTAGTAAAAAAAACGTCATGGACCGCTGCTTCTTCCATCTCGGGCGTGGGAGCAAGTTTTCCTGTTACTACAAAATAGACGGAGACAAAATACACCCAAGGTAATCCACCACCAATTAAGCTTAACAAATATTCGCGCCATACAAAGGATCTAAACACCGCTAATCCCAACCAAGGCAAGATCAAGACCGGTGCGAGCATTGGCTCAAAAACCGTAGCGCTTCCGAAAAAAAATGCCGCCATAAAGACATTCGAAAGAGCTGGATCTTGACGATTAATGCGAAATAAATATCCCATTCCCCAAATAATTAGTGTGTACGCAATCAAATCCATAGAAAAATTGAATGCGCCAAAACCGACAATCGAAATTGCAAAGACAAGACCGGGTAAATAGGTGTTTTTAGAGAAAAAACCAAAAACATTCACCAGTCGATTGAGTGCTACACCAGCTAAATAAACAATAAAAACAGTTAAGCCATAGTGGGTTAGCGGCAAAGCAAAAACTGATTTCTCAAGATTATTCTGCCAAGCAAAAAATGTAGGTTGGATTGCAGGCTCGCGATAAAATATAGACAAAGCCATTATCGCTATGACAAATGGAAAGCTAAAAACAGCTAACGGGGTTTTTGTTTTATATAAATTTACCAGCACGGGCTTAAAATTAATCTAATTTATTTATTACATTTGCTCATCAAAATGATAATTATGAGTTCAGCAGATGTTTTTTACGGAATTAAGGATGTTTCATATTGGTTATTTGAAAACACATTGGAACCAATTGGAGACAATTTTTGGAAAGTTGCCTTGATATTTGGTTTTTTAGCGTTCGGATTTTGGATGCGTTTACAAGCGAAGTATAATAAAGCGGCAGAAAACAATCCAGATCAACGTAAATAATCTTTAGAACATTACGATATTCAAACCTTCAAGCTTCACGTTTGGAGGTTTTTTTTTAAAATAAAAATGATTCCAATACCTTTTTGTTTAGGATAAGAAGTTGGTAAGATTTTTTTTTACTAGATTAGATCCTTTTCCCCTTTGTGCGCTACTCCGGCCATTTTCAGCTCCTTCAAAAAACCAAAGACTTTCTTTCTAAAAACAACAAAAAGGATAATGTACGGTATAACCATAATGTAGAGAATACCTGTATTGATGGTACTTTCACCTTCGGCCGCCTGTTCCTCAGCAACCGCTTTACACATAGCACATTGTGCCGATAAATCTTGAGCGAATAAAATAAATAAACCGAGAAGATAAAGCTTGTGTCGCATATATCAATATTTGTGCACAAAGGTACAAAAAAACTAAGTTAGTGACTTATTAATCCTTCAAAAATCCCGTTATTTGCAGCACATTAAGAATAGGAGCATGGAAAACGTTAAAACACTAGGCGAGTTTATAATTGACAAGCAACAGGACTTTCCTGGATCAAGTGGTGAATTTTCAAAATTATTGAGTGCCATTCGATTAGCATCAAAAATTGTAAGTAACCAAGTGAACAAGGCGGGACTGCTCAGCCATATTGTCGGCGCTGCTGGATCGGACAACATTCAGGGAGAAGCTCAACAGAAGCTAGATGTATATGCGAATAACCAATTCATCAAAGCCCTGACAGCGAGAAAGGTTGTTTGCGGTATTGCATCAGAGGAAAATGATGAATTTATTCCTGTTGATAATGACGGAAGTTATATTGTCGCTATGGACCCTTTGGATGGATCTTCGAATATAGATGTAAACGTGTCGATAGGAACAATATTTAGTGTATACAAACGACTTTCTCCCGTTGGAACACCTGTAACTGAAGCCGATTTTTTACAAAAAGGAACAGCTCAACTTGCTGCTGGATATGTAATTTATGGTTCTTCAACTATGCTTGTTTACACCACAGGAAATGGCGTAAACGGTTTCACTTTTGATCCAGGAATTGGTGTTTTTGTTCTCTCCCACCCCAACATGTCTTTCCCCTCAAGAGGAAAAATATATTCTATGAATGAGGGTAATTTTTACCGCAGTTCTAAAGGCGTTCAAGAATATATTAGATACGCACAAACAATTGATGAAGCAACAAATCGTCCTTATACAGGTCGTTATATTGGTTCATTAGTGGCCGATTTTCACCGCAACATAATTAAAGGCGGTATTTATATGTATCCTGCCACTGATGCTGCACCTAACGGTAAATTACGTTTGATGTACGAATGTAATCCGCTCGCCTTTTTAGCTGAGCAAGCTGGTGGAAAAGCGTCAGATGGTATAAAGCGTATCATGGAAATCATCCCTACGGAACTACACCAACGTGCACCCTATTTCGTAGGTAATACAGATATGGTTGACACCCTTGAGGCATTCATTGCCAGCAAAGGTTAAAAGTCGATTTATACCGAACAAATTCTAGGTTTTTCTGTTTACCTTGTAGCGAGAAGACAATACGAAAGGTCTTCCTTGTCTCAACGACCAATATAATTATCTAAACAAATAACAATTTTATGGCATCTATTACTTTAGGAGGAACTCCTACAACGACCAACGGAACATTACCAGAAATAGGTAAATCAGCACCGAACTTTTCACTAATTGGAACAGATATGAATGCATCAACATTAGCCGACTATAAAGGTTCAAAAGTGATTTTGAATATCTTTCCAAGTATTGATACCGGTGTTTGCGCTGCTTCAGTTCGTCATTTTAACGAGAAAGCATCAAGCCTAGAAAACACAAAAGTTTTGTGTATTTCGAGAGATTTACCTTTTGCGCAAAAACGTTTTTGTGGTGCTGAAGGATTAGATAATGTGATCAACTTATCTGATTTCGTTGACGGATCTTTTGGAAAAGATTACGGATTAGAAATTACGGATGGCGCGTTTAAAGGATTGCACTCTCGGGTGATTGTAATTTTAGATGAAAACGGGACAGTAACCTATACCGAACAAGTACCAGAAATTGGACATTCCCCTAATTTTGATGCTGCATTAGCTGCATTGTAAACAATTACTTATATAAGAGTTAACCACTCAGGTCAGGATAATCGATCTGGGTGGTTCTTATTTTAAAAGCAGAACAAACGATATCGGGTTAAATTGAAAACGGAAAGAAGATCTATAACAGTCCTTTCGGTTTACGTCCTTCTGATCGAGTGATTTTTATGCATGTTATGAATAAAAATTGTATCGAGAGCCGACGGGCTTTTAAAAATATTACGGCTAAATTTGTAGCATGACGGTTGAAGAATTCAAACAAACCTATCAAGATTCAGATAAAATAAAGGCAATCGCCTCATTACTGCAAGAAGAGGCGGTAAAGATGTCTCTACAAGGCCTAATTGGATCATCTGCCGCCGTAGTGGCGCATTCCGTTGTAAGTAATCATAAAGGATTTCATCTTTTTATTTTACCTGACCAAGAAGAGGCTGCATTTTTTTTAAATGATTTAGAAAATTTAAACAAGAATGCTTCAAACATCCTATTCTTTCCACACAGCTATAAACGACCTTATCAATTAGAGGAAATTGACAACGCGAATGTTGTCTCTAGAGCGGAAGTTTTAGAACGTATTAATCGAGGAAATGCGTCGATTGTTGTGACCTATCCCGAAGCCTTGTTTGAAAAAATAATCACCAAAAAACAATTCGCTGCCACGATCTTAGAAATTAAGAAAGGGGTTGAATATTCGTTGGACTTCATCAATGAACTCTTAATTGAATATGAATTTGAGAAGGTCGATTTTGTCTATGAACCGGGTCAATTTGCCGTTCGAGGTGGAATCGTTGACATTTTTTCATTTTCAAATGATTTACCTTATCGCGTTGAATTTTTTGGAGACGAAGTGGATTCTATACGAACCTTTGACCCCGTCAATCAGCTCTCGATTAAAACCATGTCGCGACTGACAGTGGTACCTAATATTCAGAAGCACATTTCTAAAGAAGTACGCGAAGATATTCTTCGATTTCTTCCAAATCAAACGAATATTTGGATCAAAGATTATTTAGTTACGGGAGAAGCCCTCAACAAGGCCTATAAAAAAGCAGTCGAAATTTACGGTAATCTTCCTGAAACATCTATTAAGCACACACCTCCTGTTGACCTGTTTTTGGACAAGCCTACATTTGAAAATACGATAAAGAACTTTAGTTTAGTTGAATTTGGAGCGCAACCCTTTTTTGAAGGTGAAGCGTTTCATTTCAATACAGATCATCAGCCTAGTTTCAATAAAAACTTTGATCTTCTCATTGAAGATTTAAAGAAAAATGAAAAAGCTGGTTTTACAAATTTTATCGTATCCAGTCAAGCCAAACAAATAGAACGCTTATACGCCATTTTTGAAGATCTAAATTCGAGCGTTCAATTTGTGACCTTATCCTTTGCATTACACGAGGGATTTATTGACAACAATAAGAAATTTGTCTGTTATACTGATCATCAAATCTTTGAACGTTACCACCGGTTTCGTTTAAAAGAGGGTTTTCGTAAAAACCAGCAAGCACTTACCTTAAAAGAAATTTACAACCTCCAAAAAGGAGATTACGTCACGCATATCGACCATGGCATTGGTGTTTTTTCAGGATTAGAAATCATTGATGTCAATGGGAAACCACAAGAAGCAATCCGACTGATCTATAAGGATAATGACGTGCTTTATGTGTCGATCCACTCCTTGCACCGTATTTCAAAATACTCAGGCAAAGAAGGCACGGTTCCAAAAATGAACAAGATCGGAACACAGGCATGGGCGAACACAAAAAACAAGACTAAATCGAGGATTAAAGAAATTGCGTTTGACTTGATTAAACTCTATGCCAAACGAAAAACAGAAGAAGGTTTTGCCTTTTCACCTGATACGTATTTACAGAATGAATTAGAAGCGTCTTTCTTATATGAAGATACACCGGATCAATTAAAAGCAACGATTGCGGTAAAGGAAGACATGGAATCTTCTTCCCCTATGGATCGACTAGTTTGTGGTGATGTAGGATTTGGAAAAACTGAAATTGCCGTTCGTGCGGCATTTAAAGCCGTTGCGGACAGCAAGCAAGTTGCCATCTTAGTGCCAACGACTATCTTGGCCTTACAACATTATAAAACCTTTAAAGAAAGGATGAACGATTTGCCTTGTAATATCGATTATGTCAATCGTTTCAAGTCAACCAAACAGGTCAATGAAACCTTAAAAAAATTAGAGGAAGGCAAGATTGACATTATTGTTGGAACACATGCCCTCGTTGGGAAAAAGGTAAAATTCAAAGATTTGGGACTTATTATTATAGATGAGGAACAAAAATTTGGCGTTGGAGTAAAAGACAAACTAAAACTTTTCAAAGCTTCGGTAGATACCTTAACCTTGACCGCAACACCTATTCCACGTACCTTGCAATTCTCGCTCATGGGCGCGAGAGATTTGTCGATTATCAATACACCCCCACCCAATAGACAGCCTGTTGACACAGAAGTCATAAAGTTTAGCGAGGAACGCATTCGAGATGCGGTTTCATACGAAGTGCAGCGTGGAGGACAGATTTTTTTCGTACACAACCGCGTTCAGAATATTCATGAAATCGGCGGAATGATTCAACGGCTTTGCCCCAATATTCGGGTGGCAATTGGTCACGGGCAAATGGATGGGAAGAAGCTTGAAGCACTAATGACTGATTTTATCAATAATGAATATGACGTCTTGGTTGCCACTACGATTATTGAATCGGGAATTGATGTTTCGAATGCGAATACGATCATTATTAATGATGCACAAAACTTTGGCTTGAGTGATTTGCATCAAATGAGGGGACGAGTGGGGCGCTCAAATAAGAAAGCCTTTTGTTATTTGATTGCTCCGCCAATGCATACGCTGCCTTCCGACTCTAGAAAACGATTAGAAGCGATTGCCCATTTTTCTGATTTAGGTTCAGGATTTAATATTGCCATGCGTGATTTAGACATTCGCGGAGCAGGAAATTTATTGGGGGGAGAACAGTCAGGATTTATAACAGACATTGGTTTTGAGATGTACCAAAAAATCCTAAATGAAGCCATGCGTGAATTGCGGCAAAATGACTTCAAGGATTTATTTGAGGAAGACAATTCGGTCGACAATAACGAATTTGTAACTGATTGCGTTTTAGAAACAGATCTTGAGCTCTTGATTCCGGATACCTATATCAACAATGTTACCGAACGTCTTATTATTTATCAGAACTTGGATAATACAAATGACAAATCGGACTTGGCACAATTCGAATCCAATTTGGCGGATCGTTTTGGACCTGTTCCTGAAGTTGTGCATGAATTGATTAAATCCATTGAATTACGTTGGATGGCCAAAGAAATTGGATTTGAACGTTTGATCATCAAAGGCAATAAAATGATTGGCTATTTTGTTTCACAAGCCGATTCGCCTTATTATCAATCCTCTCATTTCACGAAGGTTTTACAATTCGTGCAAAGCAATCCACAAGATGCAAAAATGGAGGAGCGGAACAATAAGTTGCGTTTAATATTCCAAGGTGTAAAGAGCGTTTCGAAGGCAATTGCGAATTTAGAGCGGATTTAATAAGGCCTTTTCATCCTCCCTCAACCTGTATAATAGTCGATTTTATGTAAATCGACTAAATAATTTCCCTTATCTTTCTTTTCAGATTGTGAATGTGACTTTTTGGTTGACTTGTGTGTCTTACCAAGAGAATCGACAAAAACAGCTATGACTCAGGCAGAGAAAAACGAATTTTTAGCAGCTTATCAGGAACTACACGAACCATTGATGCGTTTTTGCATGGTGAAGAGTCGCGGGATCATGGATGCGAAAGATTTGGTTAACGACGTCCTCTTAATTGGCTTAGAAAATTATGCTAAACTAAGCGAAAAAAAGGCGCTTCTCTCCTATTTATTTACTTCAGCGAATCGTATATGTTTGAATAAAATCAGACGCAGGAAGTTTGCAGGTGTATATCATGAAAAGGACATCAATATATTGGAAGATTATTCAAGTGATCCTTCTGAAAAAGCGGATGTTTCATTTTTATATGAGGCCTTGGATCAACTTCCTGAACTCCAAAAAGAAGCACTTATTTTATTTGAAATTAGTGATCTCCCCATCAAAGAGATTATGACCATTCAAAATTCGGGCGAATCAGCTGTTAAACAACGAATAAAAAGAGGAAAAGAGAAATTAGCCGAGCTTTTAGGAGAAAAAGAAAAACGCAAAATAGCGGTGTTGATTCCATTATTTATCACATCACAATCATTTGGTATGACACATTTAGATCTCTATTTTCAAGCCTTTAAAAGCTTGCCATTACCTCTTTCAGCATCAGAGGCATCTGCTACCATTGTTCAGTTCACAACCAGCGGCACTGCGATCACCCCAGCAAACTATACTGTAATGTTGCCAGCAACGGTTAATTTAGATATTAGAGGGCATTACAAGACAATTACCTTACCCGATCGACTTGGTAACTTGAAAACAGATCTCTATGAGACCATGTTTACTTGTGGCTCAGTTGCCGGAGAGGGAGATCTTACTTTACATTATTCAAAAGCCGAGATGGGGGACTTTGAAAAACTCAAATTAAGTCTATTTGAAGGAACGGCCAACCTCAAAAATGCTGATGAATTTGACTTAGAATGTAAATATGCAACTGTTAATACAGAGCGAGTTACCGGGTCCAAACTTCAAATGTTCGAATCGAAATTTAATGCACAACAATATCGAGGTGCGTTAACTGCAAATCTTAAATATTCTTCTGTCAATTTTACAAAGAGTGAATTGAGCGCCTCCACAATAGTCGCTTTTGAGAGTCGAATTAATATTCCAAGTTTTTCGGACCTCACCTTAGACCTTCGCTATTCAACGTTAACGAGTGATGTGATCAAGGACTTAACTCTTTCAGTTGGATTTGAGTCAAAATTTTACTTGGGATCAGTGAATTCGATCGTTGCAGAATCGAGTAAGTATTGCACCTATACAATTTCAAGTTTAGGCGGACGGATCAGCATGGATTCATTTGAAGATCGCCTCACAATTACGAAGTCAAGCTTGGCGCCCATGAATTTTGCCGGAAAATATTCAACTTACACAATCAATCTGTCCCAACCTTCCAATTATCGATTAAAGTTGGATGTGAATTATTGTAAACTTAATTACGTGGCGCATCCTTTAAAAATAACCGGGTCTGAGCAAACCAATGAACATAAAATTCTAGAAGGATTTTTTGGAAATGCAAATAATGATTCACCGCTCATATCCTTTGACTGTTTTGAAAGTTCAATCAATCTCAACTGAATCCTTCTATCGGTAGAGGAAATTATTCTGCCGATAGGGGGGTTCTTTTTCTAAATCGACTTAATCGCAGATGCATTGCATGAGATATGAAAAAGATTTTACTTTATTTGGCGTGTAATTTCCTTTTATTTGGCATTGGAAGTTGTACAAAAGACACGTGCAACGCAAGTCTAGGTAATACCTTTTCTTCCATTCACTTTGATTCTTTAGGGATGAATGATTCAGAACTGCGCCTGCATTGTACAAGCATCACATTATCCGATCTTCCCGATTCTTATTTTACCAATGCGCTAGCATACGATTCTTTGTCCGCTCAAATAAGCGCAATTAACTGTTCACAAACATCCATTCAGCTTGATCTTTTAGGTAGCTATTTGCCCCCAATTGATTCGAATAGAACCTATGTACTCACTTATCGATTTAATGACCGTCGAAACAATATTGACTGCAAGCATGCTGGTTCGAATGATACCTACCTCCTTGAGTTATCCTTCGATATTGACAGAATTGATTCAAACTCTTTTCAACTCACACATTTTCAATGGAATGAGTTCTTTTTAGCAGGCTATCTTTAGATGAAAAAAATTCCTCACCGAATTGAATCAGTGAGGAATTTTCAAAAGCAATATAACTAAGATTAAAACTTAATTTTCAATTCTACCCGTCTATTTTGCGCTCTACCCTCTGCTGTTTCATTATCAGCTATCGGCTTCGTTTCACCAAAACCAATTGCCGTTAAACGATCAGCATCAACCCCTTTGGAGATCAAATAATTTCTCACTGCATTTGCGCGTTTCTCGGATAAATTCATATTCAAATCATCATTCCCTTGACTATCTGTATGACCTTCAATCACAAGGTTATAATTCGCATTTAAGCTCATTAATTTAGCAACACGATCCAACACTTCATAAGAGGATTCACTTAAAACGTCACTCCCCGTTTCGAAATTAATACCGTAAAGTGCGTCTTTTAAAATTTGTCTATCTGTCTCTTTAATTTCTGGGCAACCTTTATTCGCTGCTGTACCCTTAATTGTTGGACATTCATCTTTGTCATCAGGAACACCATCACCATCCTGATCAGGACAGCCGTTCGACTCTTTCGTTCCTGCAATTGAAGGACAATCATCTTTATCATCTGCTACTCCATCTTTATCCGCATCATTTTTTGATTTTCCAAAATAAAAGACAAGGCCAATAGAATGTTGTAAATAACTATCGTTCAATTTTTTACTTGGATCTCCATCCATTCGATCAAAATCAGAATACATAAATGTTTCTTGCAATCGCAAGGCTACATTAGGCCTTACCTGATAGGTCAATCCAAGGCCATAAGGAATCACTGTATTTCCTTGAGAATAAGATCCATCAGCAAAACGGAGGTGACCGAAGCCAACAAAAACATATGGTCTCCATTTATAGGCATCTGTCAAAATATTATACCGTCCCAAAATGCTAGCTTGAAACATATTCTGACGTGTAAAAACAATTGGATCAACGCCGTTATAGTAACCCATATCACCATAGGTTAAACATACAGCAGCATCAAAATGAGGTGTTAGATAACGCGTTAAATCTGCGCCAACAAAACCATTTAAATCTTGCCCAAATTTATAAAAACCAGATCCTAATTCACCTTTGTTAAAGCCGCCAAATAATTTTTTATCTAGTGTGCTCCAACCTGTAC
>JALQVX010000186.1 GCA_023263555.1 Crocinitomix sp. | reverse complement strand
CGATCGAAGTCGGAGACAACTTCGACTTTGAACTAGGCAACTTGGTTATTGAAAGCCACGTTGTTGGATTCACTGTTGATGGTGTAATTGTCGAGACTGATGTTATTGCACGTAAACTTCTAGAGTACGGCGGCGCATTACTAGAAGCCAAATATCAAGGACGTGAAGTTCCTTTGAATACGATTCAGATCGAAGCAGGGGTAGGGGCTGAGTTTATCCAGAATTCAACTACAGGAGCGAAAGAAAGTTCGATTTTTGCACCAACAACCTTGTTTCGGATTTCGATTAATAAGCGATTTGAATTTCGCCTTGTCAATACCTTAGAGCATCATAAAGCAGATTTGCTTTCGCCGAACGAATCTAGAGGGTGGCATATAGATGATTTGGAAATGGGAACTAAAATTCAGCTTTACGATCGACCGAATGGCAAGACTCAGTTAGCAGTTATGCAACATGTGGCCATGCCGACTGGTTTGTCTCAAACAAAAGCATGGGGATCAATTACAAAGTTACTGGTTTCGCACGAACTAAAAAAAGGGTTCTCAATAGGTTATAATTTAGGGTATGATTTTCAACAATCTGCAGGTCAATTGGTCACTTATTCAGTTGCGCTCAGTATTCCGATAAATACTGTTATTGGTTCATACGTTGAAACGTACGGGGACTTTTGGTTCGCACAAAAACCGATTGTAAATTTGGATGCGGGTTTTACCTTTGCCTTAAAAGAAACCATGCAATTGGATTATTCTTTCGGAATAGGCCTCACGCAATTAATGAATTATCAAGCAATCGGATTTAGTATGCGTTTGCCACATTAAGGATATCAATGAAGAGTTTAAGTCATAGCGAAGAGAATTATTTAAAAGAGATTTTTCATCTTTCGGGCAATAATGAGAATAGGGTCGCGACAAATGCACTTGCTGGGAGGTTGAATACCAAGGCTTCATCCATTACGGATATGCTGCAAAAATTGGCAGACAAAAAATTGGTCGAATACGTTAAATATAAAGGATGCTTTTTAACTGAAACCGGTGAAAAAATTGCAGTACAGATCATCCGTAAACACCGTTTATGGGAGACTTTTTTGGTGAATAAGCTCAATTTCGGATGGGAAGAGGTACATGATGTAGCCGAACAATTAGAACATATTGAATCACTTAAATTAATTGATTCGCTCGATCATTTTTTAAATTATCCAAAATTTGACCCTCATGGTGATCCCATTCCAGATAAGGAAGGGAAAATTGAATATCGGAAATCAAAAATAAAATTACTCGAAATACCTGCGCAATCTCGTGTGGAAATTGTTCGCGTCAATGAGGATTCATTGGATCTTTTGCGCTTTCTCGATCGCCAGAGATTAATGTTGGGAACAGTAGTTGATCTTGTCGAAAAATTCCCTTTTGACGACTCTGTTCGCATTCGTGTCGAGGATGGAAGAGAGATCAATCTATCTAAAAAGGTAATCGAAAATATCATTGTAAAATTTATAGCTAAACTCAATTCATGATGTCAAAAATTTGGATTCTATTTTTAATCGTAGCACTTGTATCTTGTCGTTTAGAAGAGAAAGAACGGACAGGTCCACTTCATATTGTAGCAACTACAGGAATTATTGAGGATGCCCTATATAATATCGTTGGTGACAGCGCTGAGGTGAGCGCATTAATGGGGCCGGGAACAGACCCTCATCTTTATAGACCGACACCGGGGGATATTGAATTACTCGATCAAGCAGACGTCATTGTAACAAATGGTTTGCATTTAGAAGGTAAAATGGCTGAAATGTTGCAAAAGTATGGTCTTGAAAAACCTGTCTTAAATATTTCGGATGCCATTCCTGTGGATGAGATTATCAAATCAGCAGATTTTGCAGATTCTTATGATCCTCATATTTGGTTTGACTCAAAAATTTGGATAAAAGGCTTGGCAGGTATTGTAGCCGAATTGGGCGAGATTGAACCGAGTCAAGCTGCTTATTTCAGCGCTAATTTTGATCGCTATAAAAAGAAGGTGGAAGCAATGGATTTGGCCGTTCAAGCAGACTTAGATTTACTGACTGATCATTCAAAAGTATTGATTACTTCACATGATGCTTTTTCTTATTTTGGAAGACGATATGGTATTGAAGTGAGAGGGATACAGGGTATTTCAACCTTGTCTGAGGTTGGATTGAAAGATATTTCTGCTATGGTCGATTTTGTGATTGAACGTCAAATAAAAGCCATTTTTGTGGAAACATCTACGTCGAATAAAACCGCACAATCGATTGTTGATGGTTGCGCGGCAAAAGGATACAGTGTTGCCCTTTTGGGTCCTCTTTATTCTGATGCCTTAGCCGAACCTGACTCGGAAGCAGGAACCTATACTGGGATGGTGAAAGCAAATGTAAAAATGATTGTCGAAGGACTAAAATAAGCAAGTTATGAAAGATAATTGTGTGATTGAAGTTCATAATCTTACGACCGCATACGGAGGTGCACCCGTTTTATGGGATGTTGATTTTGAATTACCTGGAGGGCAAATCATTGGTGTTATTGGACCGAACGGTTCTGGTAAGACAACTTTGTTAAAAACGATAATGGGTTTGTTGGAGCCTTCAAGTGGATATGTGAAAATACTGGACAAGGATTTGGATAAGGTGAGGGAAAAGATCGCCTACGTTCCGCAACGGGAAAGTGTCGATTGGGATTTTCCAGCGAGTGTTTTCGACGTGGTAATGATGGGAAGATATCGATCGAAGAACCTCTTTAAAAGGTCGAATAAGACAGATGTCGCTATTGTGAATGAAAGTATTGAAAAAGTAGGTTTGACAGAATTTAAATCACGACAAATTTCGCAACTATCTGGAGGTCAACAACAACGTGTTTTCATTGCGCGTGCCTTGGCACAAAAGGCAGATATTTATTTAATGGATGAACCTTTTGTTGGGGTAGATGCCGCAACCGAAAATTCGATTTTAAAGTTGCTAAAAGAAATGAAAGAAACGGGGAAGACTGTTTTGATCATTCATCACGATTTGCAAACGGTTTCGGATTATTTTGATTATCTGGTTTTACTTAACACGCGATTGATAGCGAAAGGAACACCTCAAGAAGTTTTGACGGAGGAGAATTTAACAAACGCTTACGGCGGTCAACTCACCTTGCTCGCAAAAGTCGCTAATTTAATCAAGGTGAACCAGTTCCCAATTCGCGAAAAAGATGTGGATTTGTAGGGGGGGGAGAATAGACAATAGACAAAAGATAAACAACTAATCACCAATGACCAGTCACTAATGACCAGTCACCAATCACTAAAAAAAGTGCAAACATTTATAGACTTCATCACATTCAAAGATCCAAACGTCATTTATGTCGTGATAGGAATGGTCTGTATAACGGCATCCTCGGCTTTAATTGGAACGTTTGCTTACTTGCGAAAAAGAGCGCTCATTGGAGATGCAATCGCACACTCACTCTTACCTGGGATTTGTTTGGGCTTTATTGCAGCAGGTGAAAAAAACATGTTTTATCTCTTTTTTGGTGCCTTCTTGACAGGTTGGTTTTCTACTTTTCTGGTCGACTTTATAGTGAACAAATCCAAGGTTAAACAAGATGCGGCAATAGGAATTGTTCTGTCAACATTCTTTGCATTTGGCATTGTGTTATTGACTTATATACAAAATGGTAATTATTCGGATCAGGGTGGTTTGAATCAATTTTTATTTGGCCAAGCGGCTGCCATAAATAGGGATGAATTGATACTCTTTGAAGTGATCCTAGCCATCATAGCGTTCAGTATCTTTATCTTTTATCGCGCTTTTATCTTGGTTTCATTCAATGCTGATTATGCAAAATCCATTGGCTTACCCGTAAAATTTATTGAATTTTTAATTACATCACTTACCGTATTATCAGTAGCTGCAGGGATCCAGGCCTTGGGTGTTGTACTCATGTCAGCACTCATTGTTACACCTGCTGCTGCCGCTCGATTTTGGTCACATAATTTGCCGCGAATATTGTTGATAGCCGTTGCCATTTCCGTTTTTTCGGGCTTAGTTGGCGCTTATGTTTCGTATGTGAATGTGGCCACCCCAACAGGACCATGGGTCGTTCTTGTGCTTTCATTTATCACGCTCATTTCTTTTTTAGGTTCTGCACAAAATGGTATCCTCGCTTCTTATCTCAAATCACGTGCGAATAAGCGGAAAATACTACACGAAAACATCCTCAAAACGATTTATCATTACCATGAAAACCAACAGCATATTGATCAGTTAGATTTAACCGTTACTGCATCTCAACTGTTAGAAATTCGTTTGGTTGATACCGATCAATTGCAAAAAGGATTAGAGCGCTTAATTCAAATGGACCTTTTAACACCACTTAATTCGGGTTATCAATTAACAACAAAGGGAAGAGTGGAGAGCAGGCGAATCGTCCGTTTGCACCGATTGTGGGAGCAATATCTATTAAAACGTACTTCGATAGATGCGCTTCACGTGCACTCAGGAGCTGAAGCCATTGAGCACATTTTATCGCCTGAATTGGAGCAAGAGTTAGAACGGGAGTTAGGTATAAAAGGAATTCCTAAAGAAGATTTTTAAATGAACGAATTTTGGATCATATTTACCGCGTCAATTGTAGCCATTAACGCAGCCCTGTTAGGCGCATTTTTGCTCTTACGTAAAATGGCAATGGTAGGTGACGCGATTTCACACGCTGTGCTGCCCGGCATTGTTGTTGCCTATTATCTTAGTGGAGATAAAACATCTGTCTTATTGTTACTCGGTGCTACATTAACGGGGGTGATTGCCGCCATTATTATCGATTTTTTATCACGTAAGGTGCGCATACATGGTGACGCTTCTATCGGAATAACGTATACCTTATTATTTGCCCTCGGTATGATTATGATTTCGACATGGATGAAAGGAAATGTTGATATTGACATGGAGTGCGTATTATATGGTGATATTGCACTTATTAATCTTGACAAGATCATGGTGGATGAAACCTTGTATCTTGGACCACGTGCTTTCTATGTAGAAATTGTGGCTTTTTTTATCATTGGATCCTCTCTTTTTTTTGGATATAAAGGCTTTAAAATTTTGGCGTTTAACGAGGATTACGCTAAGTCATTGGGTATCAATACGACGTATTGGCATTATGCCTTAATGACACTTGTCTCGCTAACAACTGTGGTTGCTTTTGAGGTTGTAGGAGCAGTCCTCGTTGTAGGGTTTTTAATCATACCGCCTGCAACGGCACAACTAATTACACTTAAATTGAAACGAATGTTATTTTGGTCTGCTGCTTTTGGCGTTTTAGCCGTGATTATCGGTTATTACGTTGCAATTTGGCTGAATGTGAGTATAACTGGTGCAATGGTTTCGGTGTCTGGTTGTCTCTTTTTTATCATCTTACTCGTTCAACGTTTGATTAAAAAATTAACGATTCTACCTTCTCCAAAGTTATAGTTAACTCCTAAAAATTATTGCAGTAGAATTTATTTTACCAAATTAAAAAATATAGCTTAAATTTGAAAGAGCACTCATGTGTTTTTTGCTTTTACATGCTTGATTATGTGTGTTTTAAAAATTGAATGAATAAAAATTTAGTTTTAGTGAAACGATATCTCCCACTCTTAATCGTGTTCATCACGTTGCCATTAAATGCGCAAATTATAAGTCAGTTTACATGGGATGCCGATCCCGTTACAGCTGCAGATATAGGTCCGGACGCGACTTCTGTGAGTGGAAGTGCTTTTTCTGATGTTGGAGGTGTTGGAGGAACAAATGGTTTAAATGCAGGTCTCCCCAAAGCGGATATTAACATGGTGATACCGGGTAGCCCCACGTTCGATATTGATGGCATTGATGTTAGTTTTGATTATCAACGCGAAGAGTCATCAGGGACCTTTTTGAGAAGAGGGTCAAGTCTAATTATAAACGGCTGTGCAAATTTATCGGTTTCTTATCGGGTCGATAATGGCGTTGGCGGTTTTACGACTGTCAGTTCAGGTAATGTATACGCCATACCAAATGATGATACTTATAGAAACTATCGATTTTATTATTTGCCTGCAACAGGTGAGGGGGTATTATCAGTAGATGGTGCTGTCGTTTGGTCGAATGATGGTCCAGATGCCCGGAATTTATATTGGACTGGTTCGGGTAATTTAGAGGTAGGTGTGGGAATAGACGGCACAGGCTTCAATGATACTTTCATGGACAATTTGATTATTGCGAGTATTTTTGACTCTCCTTTACCAATTGAATTAAAGAGTTTTACAGCGACGTATTTAGACCAGGATCATAATGTTCGGTGCGAATGGGAAACAGCTTCAGAAGTGAATAATGATTTTTTTACAATTGAGCGATCCGAAGACGGCGTTAAATGGGAAAATAGAGTGCAGATAGCTGGTGCTGGAACCTCGTCTCAAACGATAAGCTATTCGTTTATTGATGAGAAGCCATTTCTTGGTGTGTCATACTACCGCTTAAAACAAACTGATTTTGATGGCACGTATTCATACAGTAAAATAAAATCCGTAAAGGTCGATAATTTGACTTCAGATTCGTTCATGATTTATCCAAATCCAGCGACGCATACTTTCTTGCTTTATGCCGAAGGGGTAGATCTAACACAGGTTAAAATTATGAATATATTGGGACAAGAATTGAAAGAGGTTGCCCCATCTCAAGATGGAAACAACCTCTATTTTGATATCCAAGGTATAGAAAAAGGTGTTTATTTCGTCTCTTATAAAGGTTTAATAAAGCCCTGAATCATTCAATAAGCTGATTTAAAAATTCGGTCGAATAGGAGTGTTATTGAGTATCTTTTCAATTTCCTCCATCACCGTTGGTGTCAATTTAGATTTCGCTTCGATTGCTGAAAAATTCTCCACCAATTGTGAGGTTTTGGATGCTCCGAGCATCACTGTACTTACATTTGGATTTTTCAAACACCATGCGATAGCAAATACTGGCATGGATAAATTTAAACCTTGAGCCAGCTCATTTAATTGATCAATCCGCGCTAAATTTTCTGAGGTAATCGTTTTATCTTTCAACCATTCCAATCCTTCAATTCCCAATCGCGTATCCGTTGGTTTTGCACCGCCATTATATTTGCCTGAAAGTACTCCTGAGGCGAGAGGTGACCAAATTGTCGTTCCCATACCAACATTCTTATAGAGTTGGTCAAATTCAACTTCAAATTTGTCACGGTGCAGCATATTGTATTGTGGTTGTTCCATGGTGGGCGGAATCAAATTGTATTGACGGGCCACCATATGTGCCTCCATAATCTCTTGCGCGCTCCATTCTGATGTACCCCAATATAAAATTTTACCTTGAGTGATTAGGTTATGCATGGCCCAAACCGTTTCTTCAATCGGCGTTTCTTTGTCCGGTCGGTGACAAAAAAATAAGTCTAAATATTCAACTTGCAAACGTTTTAGAGCTTGATGACAAGCTTCTGTAACGTGTTTGCGGCTCAACCCTTTTTGCGTCGGTTTTGAATCTACCAATCCTTGAATTCCAAAAAACACTTTACTCGATACGACATAGCTGTCGCGTGACCAATTTGCTTTTTTTAGAATTTCTCCCATTACAATTTCTGACTCACCATTGGCGTATATCTCGGCATTATCAAAGAAATTAACGCCTTGATCATACGCGATATGCATCAACTCTTCTGCAATATCATTTTCGATTTGTTTTCCAAATGTAAGCCAACTTCCCAATGAAAGTTCACTCAATTGTAGTCCTGATTTTCCTAATCTTCTATATTCCATCTATCTCTTTTTTTTCTTACAAGATACGGCTTATTAAAGAGTCTTTAAAGTCATATCAATATTATTTTGGTTCACTTCAAATCTATTATTTGCTTATATTGGTTGAAAGTTATTCTATGAAATCGAATCGAATTTTCGTTCTGTTATGTTGTGTGGGGTTGATTTTATTAGCGGCCTGTGGAACAACTAAATATTATCATTCCACCGTTACAGATGCTGATCAAGTTGGCAATGATACCTATATCGAATTACAACTTTTAAAGGATGGTACTTTCAATGAATACATTTATTTTGGATTAAATGATTCAATTGATAATTCAAATGAAGGTTTGCTTATTTCAGGTGTTTATTACGCCCATAAAGATACCTTATATTTAACCTATTCACCTGCCTTGAATTTAGTTGAAATACCAGATGATTCAACTATATACCGCGAGTCATACAAGATTACAGAAGATGGTTTGATTTTATTAGAACCAATTACCTATTCGTATCATTTAATGAATCGAAAAATGGTCTTAGGTCAATCAGCAAAAATGCGAAGTCTGCCGCACTATGCGACCATCAAATGGGTGCGCGAACAAGTGAATTAAATATCACCTAACCATTTGTATTTAAGGGTGCAGTCACGGATGAATTCAGTGTCGATTTGAATGAAATTCCCAGCGATCTTGGAGTTGACCCAGGCATCTATAACGGTTTGTTTCTTCTTATTCAGTGCTGCCATTTCAATCAGTTGACGATCGGTATTGAGACTTGCAATATGGGGCTCTGTCTTGGCAATTAATTTTACAATTCGCACACCTTGCTTTGATTCGTACATATTCGCGTACAATGAAGGTGCCGAGAATTTTCCAATTTTTAAACTTTCAACTAAAGGCGCCATTTGAGGATCAATCTCATTTATGTTTTGAATGTCCCACAAATAGTCCCCAGAGTATGGATTCACGATCTGTCCTCCATTGTATTTTGAAGCTTCATCATCACTAAATCGACGAGCTGCAGCTTCAAATGTGATTTTACCACGTGCTATTTCATTGTAGATACTGTCGATCGTGTTTGACGCTTTTAACCACGCTTTATCATTGACTTTTGGACTGATTAAGACGTGACTGCATAGGAAGTTGTCTCCTTTCCGATCAATTAATTTAATAAAGTGATAACCGTATTGCGTTTCAAATACTTCAGAAATTTCACCCGGCTTCAGTTTAAAGACTACACCTTCAAATTCAGGAACCATAGTACCACGTGTTTGCCATCCTAAACTTCCTGCAGCAATTCTACTGCCTGGATCGTCTGAGTGAATCGTTGCAGCAGTCTCAAAACTCATTCTGCCTTTAACGACGTCTTCACGAACAGATTCTAATTTGGCCTTTGCTATCGCCTTGTCTTCGTCGGTTATTTTGGGGTAGAGGACGAGTTGTGCCACCGTAATTTTTGAGTTGATATAAGGTATGCTGTCTTTAGGTAAAGCCTTAAAGAAACGCTCTACCTCCATGGGCGTCACCTTTACATTTTCGGTAATGGTCTGTTTCATTCGCTCCGCAAGCATCCTTTTTTTGATGAGTTCAAAAAAGTCGGCTTTAATTCGCGCAACCGATTTACCATAAAACTCCTCCAGTTTTTCAATACTTCCAATTTGTGCAGCTATATAGCGAATTCGTTGCTCCATTTCTTGATTTACCATTTCATCAGGAACATCAATACTGTCAATTTTTGCTTGGTTCACCAATAATTTCTCAAATATAAATTCTTCGAGAATGGCACAATCTGTTGATTTATCGCCCGCCATCCCCTCTTGCAATAATTGGAGACGTTGCGATTGTATTTCGGATAAAAGAATTATCTCTTCTCCAACCTTCGCCACAATTTTATCGATTACCTTAAATTCTGGAATTGAATCGGCTTGTGCTTGCTGAATTGTTCCGAAAAATAAGATTATAGCGAGTATGCTCTTAAAAGAGTTCAACTTTACCATCTTGATATGCTTTTTTAATGTGATCATTTTTTATTTCTTCTCTCAAATTTGTAATGCGTAAATTGATAATACGTGCTTTTATATTTGCCCTTTCAAAGCTAATCGGGGAAATGCTATTCTTTAGTTTATAATCGACAATATTAAGGAAGTAATAAAACCCACTTTCCTCAAAACGAATTTTTGATCGTTTGAGTATAAA
>JALQVX010000164.1 GCA_023263555.1 Crocinitomix sp. | reverse complement strand
AAACACGATACATCTGCTGAAGCGACAAGTGCTAAGGTTAAAACCGGAGGTTCGTTCACGACCAATGTGATACTTCCGACACAATCATTTGCATCCTTCACTTCCAAGTCATACGAACCCTCACCTAAACCAGTAAACGTTCCAGAAGCACCAAAAGCACCCCCACTAATTGCATACTCATAGGGTTCAAGTCCACCTGTTCCGGCGATTACGATTTCGCCATCACTTCCTCCATTACAAGCCACATCAATAACCTCAACTGTAACCGCTTCAAGTAAATCAGGAGAAACAATTTCAACCGGCACATCTTTGGTACAACCATTTTCATCCGTAATAACAACAGTATAAAATCCCGACGCTAAATCTGTGAATTCACCAAGGGCAATGGGGCCATCCCCAATATCATAAGTTAGTTCACCCGTTCCACCAGAACCTGTCAGAGTAACCGCTCCATCATTTAAACCAAAACAACTTACAGCAATAATTGAATCAATAGAAAAAGTAATTTCTTCTGGCTCCCCTATGATCACTTCACCAGTCTCCACACAACCTAGCGCATCCGTAACTGTGACTTCGTAGGTTCCTGGGCACAAATCAACCGCTGTCGCAGTCGTTTGACTCCCAGCAGCGGCATCCCAAAGATAGGTAAATGGCGCCAAACCAATTCCCACAGCAGTACCCGTGCCATCACAGCCCTCAAAACACGAAACGTCTGTATGTGTCATAGTAGGAGGTGCACAACAAACCACATCTACAAAGACCGTATCTGTCGCTACAACTCCTCCACATGAAATGAGCTTGGCTACATAGGTTGAAGGAATGGCTGGGCAAACCGTTTTAGTCAAACCCGTTCCGATCAATATTGGACCCGCATACCATTCTACTACAGGATCACCGATCGGTGTATATCTTACTGCATGATTAGAAGTAGTCCAAACCGTATTATTTCTCCCAGCTACAGCTACAGCAGCTGTTCCTGGCAAATTGTGAACACCTTGCACAGCTCTACCCCCAACCCAACCGGGACATGTTAGTTTTGTTTGAATGTGATTTTCAATCACATTTGTTGTTTCATAAATAATAATTTGCTGTGTATTCAAGGTTCCCGTGCAGGAGAAAAACGGCATTGATTGCCATGTTACAACCAATCTACGATAAGGTGCCACACCTAAGGTTTGTGTTTTTATAAACCCGCCAACACCAGGATTCAAGTCATGCCATGGTCCCATGATACAATTTTTCGGAACGCTAGCACTCGTTGTAGGAATAGCAAAAGGCGTATAAGCACCGGTTGTTGGTGTAAAACTAATCCATCCATTGGCTCCGATATAATAATTTGTGTAGGTATTTCCATAAAAACAGAAAGAGAAACCAATAGGTAAGGCACCTAAAGTACCATCATCCGATAAAAATCGTGATGTACCGGCATAGGGATCTGGAGCATACGGGATAACAGACTGTGTATAATCCGTCGTATTACCACCACCTTCATAGTCGGCTGTAAGCGTCACGCATCCCGGAGGGCAAGTCACAGTATCACTGCCAATATCAATAGTCGGACCTTGTGAATAACCAACGAAAGCGAACGCGAAAATTGCGATTAAAAGGTAAATATTTTTCATAGTCAAATCTGTTACTACTAAGTTAACGCTAAATTAACAAGATGGATGCCTGCTATTAAAAAAAAATAACAAAATAATCACATTCCTAAATCGAGTTAGACGAGACAATAATTATTATTCACATTTGAAAGTGATACAGTGTCAAGTTCGTCTTTGTCATTGAAGAAAAAATCGACGCGACCGAGCATCAAGCCAGCCCATCCAACTTGATTGATAAGAACTGATTTACCCGCCTTATTTTTCCATGTTTCTGCCTTTTCCATAAATGTATGGGTATGACCACCAATAATAAGATCAATATCCTCTGTTTCGGTAGCCAAAACTTTATCAGAAAAATCGTTTAATCGCGCTTCGTAGCCAAGATGTGACAAGCAAACAACAAGTTGACATCCTTCTTCGTGTCGTAAAAATGAGGCCCACATTTGACCGTTTTTAATTGGATCCAGGTAACGCGTCTCTTTGTATAATTCTCGACTAACCAATCCATCCAATTCGACACCTAATCCAAAAACACCGATTTTTATGCCACTTTTCTTAAAAATTTGATAAGGTTTGGTTTTACCAGCTAAAACGGTTCTACGAAAGTCATAATTCGCGCATAAAAACGGAAAATTTGCATGTGGCAAGGCGTTCAAGAAACCGTCCATTCCTCCATCAAAATCATGATTCCCCATAGTTGCCGCATCATACCCCATGGCAGACATTAATTTAAGCTCAATTACACCCCCATGCACATTAAAAAACGGAGTGCCTTGAAAAACATCTCCCGCATCCAAGAGTAAAACATTTTTCTCCTGTTCACGTATTTGATCAATCAACATTTTTCTGCGCTCAACACCACCTTGACCAGGATACTTACTGTGATTTAGCGGAAAGGGATCAATATGTGAATGCGTATCATTTGTATGAAGTATGGTTACTTTTTTTCGGCGATCATTCCATGTACCTGAAGTAAGCGATATAAGACCTGCCGAACCAAGTCCGATATTTTTAATAAATCGTCTTCTTTCCATCACCTACTAATTTTCATTCGACCATCAATTTGGACAGGGTCGATTTGGTTTATCCTTCGGATATAGTCAATAAAAATCGTTCGTAGCAGTATGCCTGAATTCCATTTAATTTTAGCATTTTTAAGAAAGTCCATTTTATCGCCTCCACCGGCTAAATAATCAGATGTGCAAACATAAATCGGTTGCTTTAAATCAACCTCTTGATTCGAAATCAAGGCTTTTCTTTTCGATTCAGTTAATTCAAATCTAGCATTGGAAACAGGCTGACCATGCGATTGATAAAGATAATCCATGAGCTGCATAAAACCGGTAGAATCTAGTCGAACGATTTCCAAAGTATTATCGAACGGCATTAATTCAAAAACTGAACCGATCGTGATTTCGCCTGCATTGATTGGTGCTCTTAATCCACCAAAGTTTAGCATTACCATTATATTTTCTGCTTTTAAATCAGGAAATGGTCGGGTTTGTTTTTTCATCACATAGTCGAACAAAATATCCGCGACAAAGTTCCCCAAGGGCGATTCCGGTTTAAAAGCAGTCAAGGCCGAATCAGTAAATCCAATTATAGAGTTCATTTGTTGATTCACTTCAACCCTGTAGGGCTCAATCAGCTCTTCAAGTTCATTTGAATTGTAGGTCGAATCAAGTGTTGTATTTTGTGAATCGTAATCTGTATAAGAAGCTGAAGTACAACTTCCCAATACAAGAAATAAACCACTAAAAAAAACACTTTTCATCCGCATACCTTAGCTTTTCACCTCTTTTTTCAACACCATAAATACAGGAAAATGATCAGAATACCCATTTAGATAATTGCCACCGGCATGTGTCCGCAACGGATATCCTTTATAACGCCCGTCTTTCTGTTTGAGATAATCCTTACTGTATACGTATGATTGATGGAATATATAAGATGAAGCATCCTCACCCGTCAACCCTTGACTAATGATTAATTGATCAAATAAATTCCACGCGTCTTGATAAGCTAAGGTGCAATCACCCGATTTAAATTTAGCATACATAGGATTATACATATCACCCTCACCTACTTTCGACATTTTTCCTTTTGCGCGAATATAGTCCTTCACGCTCTTATTAATTGGATCATCATTTAAATCTCCCATTAAAATAATTTTCGCTTGCGCATTTTCAGCAAGTAATGAATCAATAATATGTCTACCTAATTCTGCAGCCTCAATGCGTCTCGGTTCTGATGCTAACTGACCACCACTTCTAGAAGGCCAATGAGCAACGATAATACTCACCGTATCACCATCTAAATTGCCTGTCACCACCAATTGATCACGCGTAAAATAATCCGGGTTATTTTTAAAAACTAGTCGGTGTGACTTACTGTTAATGGGTTTGAAATATTTTTCTTGATACAATAGCCCGACATCAATTCCTCTTCGATCGGGAGAATCGTAATGAATGATTTGATAGTTACGATTTTTAATTTGCTCATCTGCTACCAAGTCTTCTAAAACCTTTCTGTTTTCGACTTCACATACGCCAAGAATTGCCGTTCCATCTGGACTGATAGAAGTCCCCAAATCAGCAATGACTGCCGCCATGTTTTTCAATTTATTAGCATACTTTTCAGCATCCCAAACGTAACTGCCAGTTGGTGTAAATTCTTCGTCCTTAATGGCAGGATCATCTTCGATATCGAACAAATTCTCAAGGTTATAAAACCCAATACACGCCACTTTATATGCCTTTTCAGTTTGACCATAAGCTACTGAGTTTAAACCTAAAAACACAAGCGCTAGACTTCCAATAATCTGTGTTAATTTTATCATTAATTTAATTATTTTACAGGATTCAAATTTAGGGATAATTATCAAAATCGGTTCCAAACTATACAGAGAACAATGTTAACAAACAATTAAGTTATCCACAAATAAAAAACATTAAACTATGTTGCCTAGAATAATTTGTAAATTTGCCGTGCTTTTTATTCGTGCATAATAAAAGCATTACTTAGCATAACAAAAAATGAGCAAACAAAACTTAGCATTCGCTTTACTTCTCTTTGTAAGTAATATTGGTTTTTCACAAGAATTAACAAAAGAGCGTGAAGATACGATTATTGATAATACTCCCGTCTTTGTTACCACTCTCGCAGATGCAGATGACAATAATGCATCTGATGCTAATATTTCAGGATTACTTCAATCTTCCAGAGATGTATTTGCCGGAACAGCCGGATTT
>JALQVX010000131.1 GCA_023263555.1 Crocinitomix sp. | reverse complement strand
GTGCACATGGACTTAGATACCTTCTTTGTTTCGTGTGAACGTTTAATCGACAGTCGTTTAAACGGTAAACCGGTATTAATTGGTGGAACCTCAGACAGGGGTGTTGTCGCTTCGTGTTCGTACGAGGCACGTAAATTCGGTGTCCATTCGGCCATGCCTATGCGGATGGCAAAACAGCTTTGTCCAGAGGCGATTATTTTGCGTGGAAATACCGGAATTTATACCAAATATTCGCAATTGGTGACCGATATTATCAAGGATACAGTGCCCCTTTACGAAAAATCTTCTATAGACGAGTTTTATATTGATTTAACCGGAATGGATCGGTTTTTTGGCTGTCAACAAATCGCATCTGATCTACGATCGAAAATAATTCGCGAATCTGGTTTGCCCATTTCCTTTGGTTTATCCTTGAATAAGACCGTTTCCAAGATCGCAACTGGCGAAGCAAAGCCCAATAATGAAATCACGATTTTGAGCGGAAATGAAAAGCCATTTTTGGCACCTTTATCGGTTCGTAAAATTCCTTCGGTGGGTGAAAAAACCTATCGCACACTTTGCGATTTAGGGGTGAAAAAAATCGCATCCATCCAAGATATGCCCATGGAAATTATGCAAAAAGTGTTTGGCGTAAATGGTGTCAATATTTGGAAAAAAGCAAACGGAATTGATACCTCTCCTGTGGTGCCTTATCGCGAACGAAAATCGATCTCTACCGAAAGGACTTTTGACAAAGACACCATTGATATACAAAAATTAGAAGGCTTAATGACCGCCATGGCCGAGAATTTGGTTTTTCAATTACGCCGCGGAAATAAATTGACGGCTTGCATTACCGTAAAAATTCGCTATTCGGATTTTCAAACCTATACCCTGCAAAAACAAATACCATACAGTGCGGCCGATCACCTTGTTTTACCGATTGTTTTAGAACTTTTTAGGAAACTCTATAACCGCCGTATGCTCGTGCGTTTAATTGGTGTACGTTTTAGTCATTTAGTGGAAGGAGGGCACCAAATTGGTTTGTTTGAAAATCCAACAACCATTAAACTTTACCAAGCCATGGATCATATTCGTGAACGCTACGGCGACCGCTCCATTATGCGCGCCTCTGGGTTCGAAGCTAAAAGTATTAGCCGTTGGAATCCTTTTAATGGCGAACCGCCACCGCTTTTGGCGAATAGGAGGAGGTGATTTTTGGATGCTAGATTTAAGATGAAAGACAATAGATTTTTTTGTGCGACCCGCTCATGAGATCGAGGGTTTACAAGCAGCCCCCCCCTAAAACCCCGCCTCATTCACCAACTTCAACCACGCCCTTTCGTCAGCTGTCAAATCATTTTCAGACGAACGATAACCGGGGTTGGGCAAATACCACGCTTGCTTTTCGTAAAAAGCTTGGATGAAGTCAGTTTTGAAGACATAGCCGCGTCGAGCATAGGGTAAATTGCGGAGAATTTTATACGAATTTTCGTTGAGTGATTGGGGATGAGAAAAAATAATCTAAGAATAAGATAACGTAACAAAGATTTGTCCAAATTCGGTTTATATCTTCACAAACTTTCTTACGCTGCTCTGAGAATCGCTTTCAATCACGATCATATAAACACCTGCCGAAAGCTCAGTTACATCAATTAATTTGCGGTTGCAGTTACATTCGTTTTTATACTTCGTTATCTGACCTAGAGGATTGATTAGCGAAACTTCTGAAAAATCAAATTTTGCTTCAATTATTAGAGCGCTTTCTACAGGGTTTGGATAGAGAAATAAATCCTCACTATCTGGTCGTTTAGCATCACAATCTTCACTCCAATGTGTGACATTACCCAAACAATCTGTTTTTGAAACCACCACAGAGCCTCCCGACCAAGCGTTCGATAAAACAATATACCCTCCGTCTCTGCTTTTTATAATTTTCTTGACTCCACCTTCGGGAGCGTCAAATGGAATATCGTAGTACGCTGCTGAATCTAAGCGATCGTATTTTCTAAAATTAAATGACTGTTCGGTTAATTCAACAACACCGGTGATTACATCAGATCTGTAGCACGCTGTGTCAATTACCTGGTCAAGTAAATTGATCTGAATCGAATCGTTTATATTTCGAAAATCACCAGTTTGTGGGTCAAACCAATACAGTTCGCCGTCGTATTTATTGTCTTTAAAATAAAATTGGTTGTTAAATTTAAAAACACTGCTGATATGAATGTCATTTTCTGGAAAGTGGCGCGGCGCTCTTAACTCCCAAATTAGTTCGCCATTTAAATCAAATTTATAAAGGGATCCATCAGAACCTATTTCTTCTGGCGAACCAATGTCTCCACCTACGTAAATTGCACCATCAATCTCAGTCAAAGAACTCGCACTCTCCCATGAAATTAATTCTCCATCCCATGGGCGCTCCATTATTTTTTGCCAAATAATTTCACCGTTTCCGTCTATCTTGGTGAGTTGAAGATCGATAGTTTCTGTATAACAAACACCCAACAAGATATAATTGCCATCAGATGTTGCAATGATCGAATTAAACATCCGCGCAGCTATTACTTTTTGCCAAATTATTTCACCCAATTCATTGATTTTCCAAACTAAAATATCCTGTTCCCCATCTTGGTCATCAACGGGATAAGAAAAACTCGTTGAAGCAACAATTACACCACCATCATACGCATTTACCATACGTGGACTAAATTCATGACTTGGTGTAAAATCGTAGATGGTGTCTAATTTTAATTCGCCGAGTGAATTTAACCTAATTAAACGTAAATCTCTCTTGAGTTTATCAACAGACGTGAGTAGATAAATATCTCTTGACGCATTCTCCACAATATTATCGCTAATTTGAATAGTAGCCCAATCAGGTTTTTCAATTTCAGCTTGGAAACAGATTTGTG
>JALQVX010000101.1 GCA_023263555.1 Crocinitomix sp. | reverse complement strand
GTAAATATCATTAAACGCGCTTGAATTTTCTGCACGTGTTGTGATTTCATTTATTCCTGCGGTCGACTCATCTACCTTTACTTTGATCTCAAGGTCGTGGTATACGCGGAGTGTTTTCGTAACAGGATTGTATTGAAATGGCTGTACAACAACAGTTACACCGCGGGTATTCCGAAGAACAAATGGGTCTGTAATTGTTGTGAGATTGCCTGGATAAAAGGCATCAACAGTGTAATTGGCGCCAAATGTATAAGGGATGGAACTTGGTTCTACATTGCGTTTTAAATTTCCTTTAGAAGGCGCAATCAACACATCCGCATAATCCGTATAGTGACTATAGATAACTTCCAATTCAGCGTTTCCTTTAGCAGGTAAAATCACAGATTCTGTAAAAAAGGGAAGCATTGGATCTCCTAATTCAGAGGTAACCACATTGAATGATTTTGAACATTCAACATAATTTTGCCCTTCAATGGTTACGTAATGTAATATTTCAGGTAAAATTAAAGATTCATTCACCGTGTGCTGAATGCTTATTTCATTCGCGTCGGACGAGATTAATGTAAAATCTTGCGCGTTTGTATGACCGAGTGCGAGAACAAGACCAATGGATAATAGGTACGATTTTTTCATGTATTGAGGATTTAATATCAAGTCCAAAGATATGAAAAAAAGATGAGTATAGAAATAAATAAATGAACGAAACTTGGATGGTTAACGTTCTGATTAACGGTTATTTGTTTTGGTGTATGGCTTTTCGTTAAAGTAATAACGAAGGTCAAGTGTTAGATAACTACCACGAATATTCTCTATCGCTAAGATTTTTCCAGGTGGGTACTCATAGGACATAGCAAAAGTAATGATGGAGGCAAAAGGCAAGTTAAATGAGCTACCAAGGTAGAAATAGCCACTTTTTTTTGTCCGATATTCGAACCCAATATTGGTCAAAAGCGCCCCTTGAACACGATTTAATCGTGCTCCTTCCTGCAAGAAATACTGATTATTTCGAATGGGAACAGTTACAGTTACATCTGAAGGAAAATAGTTGAAACTTGCACCAATAGCAGTATTCATGTACAGTCCGTCTCCTAATCGAATAAAAACCAATCCTTTAAACGGAATTTCATAACCTATAATTCCAACATTATCTTGGGCTGCGTATCCCGAATCTTCAAGAGCGAAATTGAGACCGAAATTACGTTGCGTAAAAACAAGTCCTGTCTCGAAAGAAACCACATCCGTTATTCCTTGGCGAATGACCATACCAAATGAATGTCCTAGTTTCTGTTTAATGCTTGATTCGAAGTTGTCAACACTAAAATCTTGCTCATACGTCCCAATAATTCTGTTAGGGATAATCGGTTTGTATTGCATACCTATAGTAGTGACACCTTTCTGGCCATTCACAGTCATTCCAAAAAAAATGCTGAAAATTAGAATTAGATAGTGTAATTTATTCTTCATATGTTCCAAATATAGATCATTTCCCGCAGCCCAACTTATTCGGAAAATCGTTTTTAAACAATATTCTACATCTCTATTTACTGCTTCAGGTAGCCGTACAAAGCAAATATGAAGAGTCCGAGCACTATAATGAGTAAAGAGTAACGCATAAAGGCATGCGGAATTATATTTTTACGTGTTTGTGCAGAGACGTCATAATTGGCGGATTGGGCTTTCTCAAAATCACGCTGGTTGACAGCAAATAAATACATCATTTCCTCTTCGTGTTCTTCCTCATCCATTTCAAAAAAAATCTTCCTTTCTTCAAGGATCTTCTTAAAGAGATCGGCCTCTCGTTTGGTATTGAAGTTAAAAACCTTAAACTTTTTATCTGTTGGATGATCAATATAATTGACCAAGCCCAGAACGCCTATTCGCTTACCCATTCTGTAAAATATTCAATTGGTTTGCGGTGACCTTTTGGCCACTCAAAATCTACTTTTGGATAACCTACAAAAAAGAGCCCTAAACATTTGTCTTCTTCCTTTAATCCAAGAAATTCGTTCATTTCCGGCGTGTAAATCACGCCTGGTGTTGCCCAAAAAGCTCCTAATCCCCAAGCTGTGCAAGTGAGATGCATGTTTTGGATGGCGCAAGCGATTGCTTCAATTTCTTCAATTTCCTTAATAGGACTTTTAGGATCGCGATTTAAGGAAACAACAATGACTGCCCCTGCCATCACGGGTCTATTCTTTAATTTATTAAATTTTAATTCTCCAAATAACTCAGGAGGTGTCAACTTTTTATAGGTTTCAGAAAGAAAGGTGGCTAATTTTTCACGTCCTTCTTCCATAAACACTTTAAACGCCCAAGGTTGCGTAAGTCCATGAGATGGAGCCCAAATCGCATTGTTTAATAAGACTTCTATTTGTTCCTTGTGAATTTTACGATCCGAATATTGTTCAGGATAAATCGTCCGTCGATTTTTGATTAAGTCCGTAATTTCGCTTAAATTATACTTCATGATGCGTTAAAAATGTGTCACAAAATTAGGGCTTATTTTTGAATTTGCCTCTATTAATTGGATTAGATAAAAAGAGTTAAAACTCCTTCAGCGCAGTATATACTTTGTGGACAGGCAAGCCCATTACATTAAAATACGAACCTTCTAATTTTTCAATACCAATATATCCAATCCATTCTTGAACACCATATGAACCTGCTTTGTCAAAGGGTTCATATTTTTCAACATAATAATCGATTTCGGCAGCGGTTAAAGGCATGAAATGGACACGGGTATGATCACTGAATACGATTTTTTTTGTCAATGATTGGATACAAACACCTGTCACAACAGTATGCGAATAGTCTTCCAATTTTTGCAGCATTTCTTTTGCTTCGTCCATCGATTTCGGTTTTTCGAGGATATCACCGTCCTGAATCACAATGGTGTCTGCCGTAATAATAATCGAATTTTCAGTTAGACTTTCCATAAATGCTTCTGCTTTTTTTTCAGCTAGAAAAACGGGCACCTCATGCGGATCAAGAGATGAAGGATAGGATTCGTCTACGTCCTTTAATTGAATTTCAAAAGAGATGTCTAATCCTTTTAAAAGTTCTTGTCTACGTGGAGATTTAGAGGCGAGTATAATGTGTTTACCGGCTAAATTATCGAGCATATTTAAACGTAAAATAAGGCTGAAATAACACCAAACAGCATAGCAAGTTTAATACAATTTGACGCCAACAAGTACAGCTTTTTTTGATTTTTTCTAAGAATGAGAATGACGGAAAGGATTAAGAAGAAGATCACCAAGGCTAATAAGAATAGAAAGATCCTTCGATCGGAGTTAAGCGGGGCAGCATCAATGATCAAGGTGTTGATTATATACCATGAAAGGGATAAAATTCCGATAAACTCAAGTGTGAAAATCAGTCCTTTTGTTTTCGCAAAACCAATGCGAATCGGGAGTGTTTTACTTCCCAATAATAAATCACCTTTCACATCCGCCATATCTTTTATGATTTCGCGTATGAGGTTGAGTAAAAAAGCAAAACTGCAATAACCTATAATAATCAGATAATTGTCCTTTATAAAAAGGGAATTATCCGTTTCAAATGGTCGACTGGTTCTGAAGATCGAAAAGCCGCCGTAAATAAAAACATAAAAGGGGACCAATGCGGTTAAAAATGCAATGATCAAATTGCCAGTTAAGAATTTACGTTTGTAAATGGCCGAATAAAAATAGAGCAGGTTGATGGCCAATAAAGAAACCCCAAAAATCCACCAATTTTGTAAACGATAGGCGAGAAGGGTTGCAATCAAAAGTCCAAGTCCATTCAAAGTCCAATTCAAAATGATGGCCCATCTCCGTTTGATGAATTTATCAATGATGAGTCGATCGGGTTTATTCACACGATCGGCCTTTACGTCGAAATAGTCATTAATAATATTTCCTGCCGCCGCGATCAATGCTACGGATAAGATCAAGAGGAGAAATGACCTGTCTTTTAATCCCAATGTTTGAATAAATGATGGGGAAGTAAAGGATTGCGAAACAATACTCAATTGTCTATCAATCTGAATAGGTGAGAAATGATAATTAGAGAGAAGCCCGTAAAATAGGCACATGGTCAACACCATCACCAAAATATTTGACAACCGAATTAATCGAAAAAACTGATAGATGAGTTGCATAATGGTGTGCTTTATTGCGTTACAAATATAACCAATGTCCATCAACTAAAATGGTTGGCGAACAGATTTCTATAGCACTAACGTTTAACCTCATACATAGTTCGACGATTTAACTGATGAGCGGCCTCTTGTTCAGCAGCAGGTAGACTATTTATATAGGCTTCTGTCAGTGTCACAACCTCGCCACTCTGCGTGGTCATTGTATTTGGTTTTGATTCTCCATACCCTTTTGCTGTTAATCGATCGGCAGCAATTCCTTTCGAAATTAAATACTGCATAACCGATTTAGCACGATTGTCAGAAAGTACCATATTGCTATTGTCATCTCCACGCGCATCTGTATGTCCTTGAAGTTCAATTTTTAAATTCGGATCACTTTGAAGAAATTGAACAAAATTATCCAATACAGCGTAGGATTCTTTGCGTAATACAGCAGATCCTAAATCAAAGAAAACATTGTCTAATAAAATTGGACCAGTAGCTTCAATCGGTATTAACGGAACGTCCTGGTGATAAGGCTCCAATGTATTAGCTTGTTCAGTCAAAAAGAATCCAATTGAATATGGATAATAATTTGGTTTATTGACAACAAGTGTATAGTTTTTATTGACCGGTAAGGTGACTAAAAAGGATCCATTTGCACGATCGGAGTAGGAGCGAACGACTTCCGTATTGGTCTCCATGTCTTTCAAACTAAATTCAGCTTCTAATTTCTTATTTGTCTTTACATCATAAACCGTTCCGGTCATATAGATCGTGCGTGTTGGTCTAATGCTTTCTGGCATTTCAAACGAGTATAGGTCAAGTGATCCAAGACCTCCTGCACGGTCAGATCCAAAGATGGCGACTTCCCCACTCGAATAAACAAGCAAAGAATTTTCGTTGTCTGCCGTATTAATCGGATAACCTAAATTTTTAGGATCACTCCATGAACCATCTGGTTGTAAAGTTGTCATATACAAGTCATATCCTCCCATTCCAACATGCCCGTTGGAAGAGAAATAAAGCGTTCGACCGTCAGGGTGAATAAGCACGGATGATTCAGAATAAGGTGTATTAACATTCGGTGGTAATTTTGTAGGGGTTCCCCATGTACCATCTGCCATTTTTTTAGAGACATAAATATCTCCATTTCTTTGATTAGATTGCCCCGAACCACTAATACTACCCCGAATGAAGTACAACGTCATTCCGTCTGAAGAAAGTGAAGGTTGTGTCTCCCAATTCGCTGTATTGACATTTCCTGGGAGGTTGATTGGATCTAACCATTTATCGCCCACTTTTTCAGTCACGAATAAATCACAGCTACCATAGCCACGTCTTCCTTCTCCATAGCCGTAGCGAGGATCGATACAACCCACGAAGATCAACGTTCTTCCGTCGGGAGCAAATGTAGGAGCCCCCTCATTATTGTAGGTGTTAATATTTGGCGGCATGGGCACACCTGTTCCCCAGTAGCCATTCTGGTCTGTGCTGACGAAAAAATCTTCTTGGTGAAAACCATTCGCACTGTACACATCTCTCGTATAAAGCAATTGTTTTTGATCTACGGTAAGTGTTGGAAAGTATTCTGGATTTTCAGAGTTGACACCGGCTCCTACATTTACTGGGTTAAATGGGACTGGGTTTTTTATGGCCTCAATCGCGAATTCGCAATTCATGATGATCCATTTAGCGTCTTCTAAATTATCGGGATTTGCATTTCGATAGGTAAGAAATTGCTTTGCATGATTAAGCGCCGCTTCATAATCCCCTTCTGACCACTCCAATACACAAAGATCAAAATAAATATAGCCTGTTGATGTAACGTTTGGATTGATCGCCAACACTTTTCTATAGGCATCAATCGCCAATTCGTTTTTACCACAACGCGCAGCATAGTCCGCTTTAATCATGTAGGCATCTATAAAATTAGGATCCTTTTCAATCGCTTTATCGAAATAATAGATTCCACCTTCATAATTTGGCATTTTCGTCACCGGATTCACCATACGCGACTGTTCAATACCCGCCTCAACAAGTTTAATGGCTTTTTTACTTTTAGTATTCCATTGCGTCTGACCCGTTACAGCGAAAGTCGCGAATATGAAGATGAGATAGAGATAATGCTTTAACATAGATGTAGTGCTTATGGTATGTTTAAATATTTATGCGTTTGAGTTGAAATTTTCCACTCATTATGTGTTTTAACGTAGTCAATGATTAAAGGTAACATCTTGTTGCTTTTCTCCCATTCGGTTTGAAGATACAATTTGCAGGTTGGCTTCACCTTCATCATTAATTCCTCTGCCCATTTGAAATCACTTGTATTAAAAATAATCATTTTCAGTTCATCCGCCTGTCGGTAATTTTCTTCAAGCGGAAATTTAAATTTTTTAGGCGATAAACAAACCCAATCAATCTGACCGGATAAAGGATAAGCCCCTGACGTTTCTATGGCAATTTCCATTCCAATTTCCTTCAAGGCATCTGTTAGCGGATTTAAATCGTACATAGCAGGTTCTCCTCCTGTGATTACAACAAAATCTGTCCCGCTCAATTTTACCAGAGCAATAATTTCCGAAATGGGGGTGTCGGGATGTGCATTTTTATCCCAGCTTTCTTTTACGTCACACCAAACACAACCAACGTCGCATCCGGCTGTTCGAATAAAAAAGGCAGCTCGTCCTGCATGAAATCCTTCTCCTTGGATGGTGTAAAATGCCTCCATAAGAGGAATGGAAATAGCGTTATTCATCTACAAGTTCATTTATGTCATTAATATCAAATTCAATAATTCCATCCGCATTCGGGCCAAATATTTTTTTAAACTTTTTACCCCATATCATATCTTCAACAACAAAAGATTGTTTCGTATGCACGTGTTGACTAAAGGTTTCATCAAACCCTTTTATCAAGACTAAAAATTCAGGCGATAAACCATTAATTTCTTCTTTTGACTTATTCCAAAAGGGACTTTCTTCATCTATATTGTGAACAAGTGTCCATGTGTAGGGTAATAATTCTACGTGACTTAGTTCTAGCGGTAAATTATAATAAAGTTTTGTATGATCGTGTGCACTGTTTGTTTTATCGATTGTGAGAATAATTTTAGCGGTGACATCTAAGAGAACGCTATCTCTTTCATTGGCCAATTTGATCATGATGGCATATCCTTCTTTATGCGCTGCATGTAGAACAAAATCACTAAAGGTTAATTTGGAGTTAGGGCGAGAAAAACGACCGTAAGCCAAACCCGTAGCGAGTGAGAAGGAGAGGAAACCAACAAATGCTTCGACTGTCGCAACAGTTTGTGTCATAAAGCCACTTGGCGATAACATGCCGTAACCAACGGTGGTAAACGTCTGGATCGAAAAAAAGAAGGTTTGAATAATCGGATGTTCACCTGCTGGATTAATCCCGACAATATTGTCTATTCCACAGAAATAATAAAAGAGCGTAAAGATAATGTTCATCAAAATATATCCCGAAAAGAGTAGTGCAAAGAATCGAATCCAGCTGATTTCAATCATATATTTGAAGATGTCTCTAAATCTTCTTTTACTCCCTTTTTTAATGATATTATACGATCCATCACGATTGATAATACGTTTTGTCTTAGAACTGAACTGGGTTCCAATTCCAGGGTCCTGAATTTCATTTCCCATCTTGAAAGAATTAATGGGTTTTAGTCATGTTTTCAGGAACACAAATGATATAATCAGCCAGTCCCTTATTTTCATCCAAAAGTTTATCCACATTTTTTTGCTCAACAGTTGAAATGGTCAAGATTTTTTCAGGAGCTATTACGTTTAATAAATAATGAACGATTCCTTGTTTATTGTCCGAATGGTAAGCTCCATTATAGTGCAGGAAAACTGATTTAGATGTGATGTTTTTTAAAATAAAATAAGCCATAGTTGCGTCTTTAATTGCTTGCGCATGGGCCATATTAATGCCACCGTGTCCATCCATATCAAACATCAAATTTTTATAACATGTAATCGTAGAGTCAAAGGTAAATTGATCCAAAGGTACGATATATGATTTTGCCAGTTCACTTAATTCGTTCAAGCTCTCTAACCCTTTTTTATAGACCATATTGGCATATCTACGCGGAATATTGGTCGCAATGAACGGAATTTTATGTTCTTTGGCATACTCAATTAATGGTTTATAATCCGTGTTGTAATTTGGCCAAAGTCTCACTTCTTCTTGATAATTAGCCGAACTGATCAGGTCATTTAGATATTCATTAATGATGAATTGATTGTCTGCTTCAAACATTTCAGCGCCAAGAACAAGGTTTTTTTTGAACGTTGCATGAAGGTCTTTTGTTAACTCAAATTGGAGCCAATGTGCAATTGGATTGTTGTGATATTCGCCAAAGAAAATAAACTTTTTGTCCTCCGTGTTTTTTAAGAGTGTTTTATAATCGACGGCTTTGCCTTTTTCAGTATAGATTTTATAGGCAGAAAGATCGGCTGCAAATAGATTTCCGATAAAAAAGAAAAAGACAACAAAGGAGATGGATTGGATCAAAGCTCGCAATGAAAAGAAAATGGAAAGAATGTACTTTGTTTTCATAGATATAACGGACTAGTTAGTAAATTTAAAGTGGTTGAAGCGCTGTTACTTCCTTATGAAGGAAAGATAAACAGTACTTATTTGTAATTGTAAAAATACGGTTTTATCTGGATATTCAACTGAAATCAATGGGTCAAATAAGTCCGAAAAGGTGGAAAATCCGTCCATTTGAAAAGGTAAGTATGATTACAATTGGGAAAATGACCCAAATACTCAAAAGTCTCCCAATGGCAAAATTAAGTGTTGCTTTTTTATAGCGCAAGAGATAGGCGGGTAAAAGCAAAAAAACATGTAAGATTGGAAAGAGATAATACACGGAGGAATAGGAGATGTATTCTTCTGAAGGATAGTTTTCGAAGAGTCGAAATTCGCTGACGATATGTTGTGGTAATTGTGAATTTAGATCACTAACACCATTGATTATGCTGATTGATTTTAGGTCGTGAAAAAAGAAACTATAATTGAGACGGATGGGTTCTTTTTCATAGCGTGACGCCCAATCCGTGTGTACTTCGAATAGTTCGCCGTCTTTTTCAACCATGTTCGGGATCAAGTTGTAGGGAATCATTTGCTCAACTGCTTTATAATGACCAGTCAAGTAATAGTCTGCTGTCAAAAGTGTGGAGAAAATAAATGAATAGATCGCGAGCCATTTGAACACATTCCACTGGAGGCCACTTGTGATTTTAGTAAAATAGAGCTCATCTTTTTCACGTTCCATTTCTTGCATGCGCTGATAATTAGCGCGTGCTTTCTTCAATTTGGCGGCTCTTTGTTCTTCTGTAGTTTTTGGTGCGAACTTTTTGTCCGACTCTGTTTCTGCTCCAATCAGTATTTCATAGGCCTCCGTTAACTCAATAAATTCTAGTTGTGCCTGTGGTGAAGGATTTTTATCTGGGTGAAGTGCAAATGCTTTTTTGCGATACGCTTTTTTTATCGCTTTTAAGTCCGTTGTTGGAACAATGCCTAATTTCTCGAAATATTTTAACCGTGCATTCAAGTTGCTTGTATTGAAGTTAATTAAAGTAAGAAAACTAATATGATCACTGCGCCTGGGAATATTAAAAAGAGACACGCCATTCGCATAAAATTAAAGAATGGACTCTTTCGCTTTAACATCCAAACTAAGAAGGGGATCATTAAGAGCAGTTGTGCAAGCGGAAAGGAGTCAAAAATAGAGATGCGTTCATAGGCTTTAAACCGCTCTGGTTCTCCCATTGTGTGACCGATAAAACTGATGTATTTCGCCTTATTAAAGAGATAGGACTGCGTCAATTGAAAACTGGCATAATCAACACTCACAAAATCTTTATAATAGGGTGTGAAAATATCATCTCCTACCCAAACAATGGTATTTGTTTTACCGTAAAGCGGTCGGTCGAATTCATAAGTTCCAACGGGCAGGTTACTGGTTGGTCCATCCACAAAATAGTCAATGGTGATCAGCACGTTGAGAAGCAAACAAAAGATCACGCCAATTCGAAAGACAAGCCAAGGTGTACCCGTTGTAATTCGATCATAATAACGTTGTTCGGCAATTGCATCCTCTTCTTTTTTCTTCTGAAGCATTGCTGCCGCTCGGGCGAGATGCTCTTTTCTTTTCTCAAAATCGTTCATGGGCATTTTTGTTAAAGATAAAAAAAAACCGCTTCGGCTAGGCCGAAACGGTTAATACAATAAATAGGAAGATTATAAATTATTTTTTAACTGCTTCAACTACAGCTTTGAAAGCTTCAGGATGATTCATTGCTAAATCAGCCAATACTTTTCTATTCAATTGAAGACCTTTTGCATGTACAAGACCCATGAATTGAGAATAGCTCAAACCGTGGATACGTGCACCTGCATTAATTCTCGCAATCCAAAGTGCTCTAAATGATCTTTTCTTTTGTTTACGTCCTTGGTAAGCGTAAACTAACCCTTTTTCAACTGCATTTTTTGCAACTGTCCAAACGTTTTTTCTTCTGCCAAAATAACCTTTGGCAAGTTTCATTGTTGATTTTCTGCGGGCTCTTGCGGCTACCGCGTTCTTAGCTCTAGGCATAGTTTTAAATTTTTTGAAAGTGAGTGTTCCACTTAAATGGACGCTTTATTACTCATCTCTCGGGTAAATAATTTAACCATCAATTCACTCGAAGTGAATTAGATACACAATTGTGTTTTAATGTTTGCAACATCTGATTTGTGAACCAAACCAGCTTTTGTCAATCTCGCTTTTCTTTTAGTCGACTTCTTGGTTAAGATGTGACTTTTGAATGCGTGTTTTCTTTTGATTTTACCAGTACCAGTCAATTTGAATCTCTTCTTGGCACTAGCTTTTGTTTTCATTTTAGGCATCTTCTTCGCTTTTACTCCTATTTATTGTATTATTTTTTCTTCGGATTGATCATCATGATCATCTTTTTTCCTTCTAATTTTGGCATTTGCTCCAATGAACCATAGTCTTCAAGTTCTTGCGCAAATTTCAGCAATAAAATCTCACCACGATCTTTAAAAACGATCGAACGACCTTTGAAAAATACATAAGCTTTAACTTTTGCACCTTCTTTAAGGAATTCTTTCGCATGGTTTAATTTAAATTTGAAGTCATGGTCTTCCGTATTAGGACCCATGCGTATCTCCTTCACAACTACTTTAGATTGTTTTGCTTTTAATTCTTTTTGACGTTTTTTCTGTTCAAATAAGAACTTCTTGTAGTCAATAATTTTACAAACTGGAGGGCTAGCATTCGGAGAAATCTCCACTAAATCCAGTTCTGCAGCTTGTGCTTTTACCAGTGCATCCCGCACGGAAAGCAATTCTGCCCCATCATCAGAAACAAGACGTACTTCTCTTGCAACGATTTTCTCGTTAATTCTATAAGGCTCTTCGCGTCTTCTAGGGTTACGATTGGTGTTATTTCTTCTTTTAATTGCTATGGCTGTGTCCTCCCAATTGGTTTATTAATATTAGTTTAATTCTTTGTCAATTTCTGCGTTCAAAAATTCAACAAAAGCAGCAAGTGAAATCGTTCCCGTATCACCATCTCCTTGCTTTCGCACAGAGACCGCGCCCTCGGCTTCTTCTTTTTCACCTACTATCAGCATATAAGGGATACGATTTAACTCGTTATCTCTAATTTTTTTACCGATTTTTTCGTTTCTATCGTCAACGAATCCGCGAATATCGTAATTATTTAGATAATTCAAAACTTTTTGAGCGTATTCGTTGTGTTTTTCACTAATTGGCAAGATTGCGACTTGCTCGGTTGTTAACCACAACGGAAATTTTCCTGCACAATGTTCAATCAACACAGCTATAAAGCGCTCCATGGATCCAAAAGGGGCTCTGTGAATCATCACTGGACGGTGTTTCTCATTGTCTGCGCCTGTATATTCCAATTCAAAACGCTCAGGTAAATTATAATCGACTTGGATGGTGCCGAGTTGCCACTCACGATTTAAGGCGTCTCTCACCATGAAATCAAGTTTCGGCCCATAAAAGGCTGCCTCTCCATACGCAATAAAGGTTTCCAAACCTTTTTCTTCTGTCGCTTCAATAATCGCCCGCTCAGCTTTTTCCCAATTCTCATCCGAACCGATATATTTCTCAGGCTTTTCTGGATCACGCAATGAAATTTGAGCCCTGAAATTTTCAAAATTTAAGGTTTTAAAAATGTAGAGAACGAGGTCAATGACATTTTTGAATTCTTCTTTTACTTGTTCTGGCGTACAAAATAAATGCGCATCATCTTGTGTAAATCCTCTGACCCTTGTTAAACCATGAAGCTCGCCACTTTGTTCGTATCGGTATACCGTTCCAAATTCAGCGTATCGCACGGGCAAATCCTTGTAAGATTTTGGAGATGATTTATAAATTTCACAGTGATGAGGACAATTCATTGGTTTTAACAAGAATTCTTCCCCTTCGTGAGGTGTCGTGATGGGGCGAAAAGAATCTTCGCCATATTTTGCATAATGGCCTGAAGTTACATATAAATCTTTGTGTCCAATATGGGGTGTAATTACGCCCTCATACCCTGCTTTTTTCTGTGCTTTTTTCAAAAAGTTCTCTAATCGCTCACGGAGCGCAGCTCCTTTGGGGAGCCAAAGCGGTAACCCGGCACCAACTTTTTGCGAAAAGGTAAACAAACCTAATTCTTTTCCTAGTTTTCGGTGATCACGAAGTTTGGCTTCTTCCAACATTTGAAGATACTCTTCCAATTCTTTGGCCTTGGGAAAAGTAATCCCATAAATACGTGTAAGCTGCTGTCTGTTTTCGTCTCCACGCCAATATGCACCAGCTATAGATGTGAGTTTTATTGCTTTAATGAATCCCGTATTTGGAATGTGTGGGCCACGACAAAGATCTGTAAAATTACCTTGCGTGTAAAAAGTGATTGTTCCATCTTCTAAACCATCTATTAATTCTAGCTTATACTCGTCTTGCTTCTCACTAAAATAGGCAATCGCGTCTTCTTTTGAAATCTCTTGACGGATGTATTCATTTTTTTCTCGCGCGAGTTCGATCATCTTTTTTTCAATCTTCGGCAAATCTGCGTCAGAAATATGGTGACTTCCCAGGTCTATATCGTAATAGAAGCCATTCTCAATCGCTGGTCCAATTGCTAATTTTGTTCCAGGGTAAAGTGCTTCAATCGCTTCAGCCATCAAATGCGCAGAAGAATGCCACATGGTGCTTTTTCCTCCCTTGTCATTCCAGGTTAAGAGTGAAAGGCGTGCGTTTTTTTCAATCGGCAGCATAGCGTCTATTACTTCACCATCCAATTCTGCCGCTAAAACGTTGCGCGCAAGTCCTTCGCTGATGCTTTTTGCAATTTCAAGGGCTGTGATCCCTTTATTATATTCTCTAATACTACCGTCTGGTAATGTTATTGCTATCATCTTGTATAATTCTTTCTAATTGCTTATGTTGTTCGTCACAATTGCTTGCAAAAATACGAAAACCCGAAGATTTAATCATTCGGGTTTTCAAAATTTAGCAATTATTTTAAGTTTGATACTATTTTTGGCGTTCATGCGATTACTTGATTGATCGCTGTGTGCTCACTTTTAGGTGTTTCGGATAATTTTATTTAGTTCTTGTATCCCATCACTAAAACAACTGCTCCGCGTTCTTTCATGGTTGGCATTTGATTATTGGCACCAGGAACCGCTGTGATCACGTAATCAACGAATACTCTTTTCAAGCGAAGATCTGAACTTGTTTTTCCTTGATAAGTAGCATTGAGTTCACTCGATTCAACCAAAATGTTTTTACCTTGTATCCCATTAAACTTTTTTAGAAGGATTCGATCATCTGCAGTTTTTTCTTTGTCGTATATTTCGATTGTAATATCATTCGGCAAAGATTTACCATTAAAAGAAAAGCGATAATCAGTATTGTTAAATAAATAAATTTCAACCTCTTTAATTTGCTTATACGTTTTGAAATTGAAGTACGTAATCTTAGATCCATCAAAGCGGTATGGTTTAAGTTGAGCTTTAGCCTCAGCTTTTTGAGATGCAATATTTTCTTTAAATTCGGTCAAATTTGAAGCTGTCTGAGCAAAAAGCGCAGCGAAACCGAAAAATGCTATTAAGGCGAGTGTCTTTTTCATAATGGGCTAGTATTAAGGCATAATTATTTTACTTCTCAGCTCTTTTACAAGCGCTCCAAGCGTATCATATTCCTTCTTTGTAAGGTATAATTCGTCTGCCGTTGGATCATTGAAATAATCTATCACCGATTGAAAACTATCAAATGTTTCTTGAATTTTTGTCATGTCATTCACAATCCAAGCAAGATCCATGCCTTCATTCTTCGGATCCTTTATACCTTTGATTATATTTTGAAGAATTGACATTTGCTCAGCGATCTTAGCACCAACATCTTCCTTGTCTGAACTGTGCTCAAAATCATATACACCGAGGTACATCCCTTCTGTCCAAGCACCTGCAAAATGAACTGCTTGTTGATGTTGCATGTCGTTTTCGTCCATGTAAATTTCAGTTCGCTCATGAATGTCCAGCATTAAGATTTCAATTGAATCTTTGTCTCCAATATTTTTGTCGAAACGATCCATTAAATCTTTGTTTTCAAAAACAGCTTCCATGCCAATTCGTTCGGCTAAGTCTGTAATGACTTCAAGGTATTTGCGCGCTTCATTCGATTGTTCGTTTAAGACACAATACGCCATGTCTGCCGAGTATACACCAAAATTCAGCATTTGCTTTAGGTTATCCGTGTAACTGTCCTCATTACCTGGGTCACTCGTTGCTCCTGCATTATAGGCTAATCCAGAGTTCTTAAAGATACTTGCAACTTGAAGTGGTGATGGAAGTTGATAGTCAAATTCCGGTGAATCAAATAAGTCTTCTAATTCACTTTCC
>JALQVX010000099.1 GCA_023263555.1 Crocinitomix sp. | reverse complement strand
TGCAATGGCAGCCTTACATGAATCAAGTTTAACGTATAAAATTAATTCTTCATTGAATCATTTTCAATGTAACCCCCATAGGATTCTAACTTGATTAAATAGATGTTCAATTGTGGACTTTCATCGCTGCTGCCAGCTCACTTAATTTCTTCAATTCCTCCAGTAAAGAGTTCGACAACTGTCCCCCTCTCTCCGCAGAAGGGGATAACTGGAAAATTTCATTCAGTTGTCCCCTCGTTAGATGAAGACAAGCATATTTTCTCATCTCACATTGTGGTCAAAGAATTAAATCACAATCTTCTGCCGACTATTCAAGATCTATTAAGGGATTGGAACATCCATTGTGAGACCATACAATTGGAAACTGTGGAAATGGCTTGTAGGCAGAATGACTAAATCAAGACTATGTCAACGCTTTTCATAATTTTAAGATCCGCAGAGCACCCCTTGCAACAACAATAAAAACAATAGCCCCAATAATTAAATCAGGATAGGTTGAATTCAAAAAATATACCAGCACCCCTGCTGTAATCACCCCAAGGTTAACGATAATATCATTGGTTGTAAAAATCCAGCTCGCCTTCATGTGTGCCTCATCACTCTTTTGCTTATTGAGTAAATAAAGGGATATGGCGTTTCCAAGTAGGGCAACGCAAGAAATAATAATCATGGTTTGAAAAACGGGTGTTTCACTATATCCAAAAAATCGGCGAATAACTTCTGCAAAACCTGCTACTGCCAAAACCAATTGAAAGTAGCCACTTGCTTTGGCTATTTTCTTTTTAACCGCTACTGCCTTGCCAACGGCATATACACTCAAACCATAAACTAAAGCATCAGCCAACATGTCTAACGAATCAGCCACTAACCCCATTGAATGAGAAATGAGGCCCGTTGTCATCTCTACAATAAACAGTACAAAATTAATGACCAATACGGTAATGAGTAGTTGGCGTTGTTTGGTTGTGTTTTCACCCATAGGCAAGTTAGCCAACTCACTTCCCTTGAATGTTGATCCAAGGGAAAGTGAGTTAACAGCTTCGGTAATCGGTTCGGCATCTCCCGTATGGTAAACTGCCAATATTCGATTGGGCAAATCAAATTCCAACCGTTCAATTGTGGGAAAACCATCAAGCCTCATTCTGACCAACTGCTCTTCTGCTGAACAATCCATTTTTGTTACATGATAAGTCGATTTATTCATCTTCTCCATACAACTTAAAAATTAATCCGCCATTCACCACGATTCCATCTGTTGGTGCCCAAATATCGGTTGAAGAAGGGTCAGTATCTGGCGCAATAATCATAGATTGATAGCGAGATTGTCTGGTATCTGTGAAATTCTCGAAATTGAGAAATAAACTCAATCTTTCAAACTGTCGCATCAACATAAAGCCCATGATGACATAATCTTGCGTTTTTGTATAATCTGTTCGAATTTGTTCGCCTGTATAGTATATTTCATATCCAATGCGCCATTTTTCTTCTTGCTCAAACATGAATATTGCACCCGCGTTATGTCTTGGTGTCAACGGTTTTTGATTGTTGACATTGTTATAAAGTAAATCCACGTCTGCGTACGCATATTGCAGGAAGAGTTTGAAATCACCTAAAGTAAATTTTACATTGGTTTCAGCACCTTTAGTAACAACATTACCACCTGCATTAGCAAAATTAAAGGTGCTTCCATTCGCATCTGGTTCAAGCACTAATGAATTAGTAAGTTGGGTATAGAAAAAGAGTTGATTAATGGTCATGGTCACTTTCTCACCAAGGACTGTTTTGTAATTGAAATCAAAATTACCCCCTAATGAATTTTCGGGCTTTATTGAAGCAATATCAATCGGGTTAATATTCTGAAAGGTTAATACTTCTGCCTCTTCATTAAAAATTGTTGGGAGTTTATAGCCCATGCCACCACCTAATCTTGCGGTTAATTTTTCAGTTGGTTTGGCTAATAACGAAAGTCGCGGTAAGGGAAAGAATCCAAAATCGGTATTATAATCAACTCGCATACCGCTTTCTAAGACAAATTTTTCACCTAAGTCCAAGTTGTTCTGCGCAAAAACTCCTGTGGTCAGGTATTCATATCCCCTTGGTAAAACATTCGAATTAGCCGTATTTTCAGTAAACCTGTCTGTTACAAGGTTAGCTCCGATAATCCAGTCGGTTTTGTCCTTCTCTTTTGACCAATTGACCTCAGAGAAACTTGCAAGTTGTTCTCCCATAAACGCCCAATTTGGAATGGTGATTCCCCTGTCAAAATAACTGAAACTATTTCGGGCAGTTAATATTCCGCCCTTGCTGAATTGATGTTCAAAATGCAGTTGCGTAGCTGCCCTTTTGGATAGATTTTGTTCTGAAAAAATGTCGAGCGAATCTGTACTTCCTTCAATCACTTGTAAATCCCCTCCCAAGCGATCTTCATACGCTGTATTGACACCAAACCACAACTTTGTGCTGTCCGTTGGATACCAAAAGAATTTAGGATTGACACTAACACTTCTTATTTGTGGAATATCTGAAAAATCATCTTTATTAGGATCATACGGTACTTGATTTGTTCCAGATGTATAGAGCGTAAAACCAACTTTTTCAAATCGTTGTGACCAGAAGGCATTTGCTGTTGTTCCAAGTGCAGAAGTTTGATTGAGCATAAAAGTCAATTCGGGAGATTCTTCATCAGGTTGTTTACTGACTAAGTTGACTAACCCTGCAATTGCACCACCTCCGTATAGGGTAGATGAACTCCCTTTTACAAGCTCAACTTGCTTTAAATCAAGTGGTGGAATTTGCATCACGCTCAACCCCCCTGAAAAGCCACTATACAATGGAAAACCATCTTTCAATAGTTGGGTGTATCTTCCATCTAACCCTTGAATCCTGATTTGCTGATTGGCAGAATTTGCTGAAGTTTGTTGGATTTGAATTCCTGTACTTTCTCTTAGAATCATTGCAATATTGGTGGAGTTCATGATTGCTTTTTCGCCTAGTTCTTCTGACCCAACCACTTCTACTCGGGTTGGAATATCATCTATGGTTCGGCTACTTCTAGTTGCATTGACGGTGACCGTTTCTAATTCTTCTTCTCCCTCTAAATAAATAATAACGGGTTGTTCAATCGCTAATGGAAATTCATACGTGTCTTCCCGCGTTTCATGATTTATATAAGAGAATACAATTACATGAACCCCATCAGGAATATCTTGAATGGTTAATTTGCCATCTATATCCGCAACGGCTCCGTTTGATGTTCCTTCAACAACTGCCCTTGCGCCAATTAACGGTTCTTCGTCCGATTCTCCTTTCAGGATGGCAGTAAAACTATTTTGACTGAAAGAAATATTAATACACAATATGCCTAAGCATAGTATTAGCTTTTTCATAGCTTAAATGTTTGATTAAAAAAAATTGAAATGCGCAGTCTGAAAACGACTGCTTTTTATTTAGAAAAGCTACTGACCAATGGGAGGTCGGAAAATAGTAAATACCCTATCAAACGCAAGCGATTCCGAACGTTCTGCGTATTCTATCTTTTCCAATTTTGTTATTTCTTCCATTTCAGTATGCACATCTGAATTGAAACCCAAACACGTATCACAAGAGAGAAACGGATTACAAGCACCTTCACAATCACCTTCTTCATCAACGCACCCATCTTCACCTGCTTCTATCTCAAATATAGGATCAATAAAAGCCAAAGTAGGTTGGACAATCATAAATCCAATGAAGAATGTTAATATAAGCGCAACGCGATTCATTAAAGCAAATGTAATAATAATTGGATTGTGTTCTTGACTTGACGGGTAGGTTTGTGTTCTAACATAACAACATTCCTTTTTCTGCAAGCATTCCATGTTATTTAAGTATTTGCTTAAATATGTAAGGATTCTATGCTATATTTGTCTTAATATTAAAGCATTTGCTTAAATAATAAAAAATGGCTAAAACAGAAGATAATTGTATTAGAGGTTGTGCGAATATAACTCTCATTAATAGAGGCATTCAAGGTATTGATACTATTCATCAACAAATTGAATCTTCTGCGAAAATTCTAAACCTAGCAGGAAATACGACACGTCTTAAAATCTTATATCTAATACGATCAGAAGAACGTATTTGTGTTTGTGATATGAGTGACATATTAGGACTATCTGTTTCAGCCATTTCACAACAATTGCGAAAATTAAAAGAGGGGCATTTACTTAAAAGTAAAAAAGAGGGGCAAACCATATTTTATGAAATTCATCCCAATTTTGAAGGAATCATAGATCATTTATTCGCACTACTCAATAAAGAAGAAATTAGAAAAATTGCATAAAATTAAAATTTATGAGTACCAATAAAAAAAGTTCAAAAGGAGCAGTTACAACAGGAGTTATTGCAGCTTTAGCAGCTTCTTCTTGTTGTATTCCACCTGTAATCGCAGCAATAGCTGGTGTAGGCGGAGCAGCTGGAAGTTTGTCTTGGATGGAGCCTTTACGTCCTTACCTGATTGGTCTTGCAATTCTCGCAATTGGTTATGCTTGGTACACTCATTATAAAACTAAAAAGGAGGACGATTGCGGTTGCGCGATTGAAAAGCCTAAATGGTATCAAACCAAAGGTTTTTTAGTAGGCATGACTTTGTTTGCAGCCATTTCAATTACCTTTCCTTATTATTCAGGTCTCTTTTTACCAAACAATAAAAAAGAGGTGATTCTAACAGAAGAAAGTTCAATTCAAGTAGCGGATGTCAAAATTGAAGGCATGACCTGTGATGCTTGCCAAAATCATGTTAATCAAGCGGTAAATGAATTAAATGGTATTGTTAACGTGAATAGTTCGTATGCCAATAGCAATGCTATCATTGAGTTTGATAATTCACAAACGACAATTGAAGAAATAGAAGACGCTGTCCGTTCAACGGGATATGCTGTGGTGTCAACTGAAATTACGGAAGAATAAAATAAGACTTAATGAATCAAAAAGAAATAATACTGGAATCAACGATTACCTGTCCGAACTGTGACCATAAAAAAACCGAAACAATGCCTACTGATGCTTGCTCATGGTTTTATCAATGCGAAAGTTGTAATGAACTGCTAAAACCGCTTGAAGGAGACTGTTGCGTTTATTGTTCTTACGGTACTGTTTCATGCCCTCCGATTCAAGAAAATGGAAGCTGTGGTGATTCGTGTTGTTAGGGCTAAGGTATAGACATAAATAAAGCCATGTTTCAATACTCTATCTGACTAAAACAAAAAAGGCTGACAAACAAATATCAACCCTTTTCAATTTCATTAAGTAAGCAGCATTATTCAAACGGATCTTTATAATCCGGATTATTCAAGTAATTTTCATCCGTTAAGGTATGTAAAAAAGCAATTAAGTCTGCAATTTCACCTGCGTCTAACATTAAACCTGTCCCCATAGTACTCGCCAAAGCGGGGTCAAGTGTTGATGATGATTGAATTTCGGTATTGTAGTGATTAACAACTTCTTCTAATGTATTAAAGCGTCCGTCATGCATGTAAGGAGCGGTAACGGCTATATTACGCAATGAGGTTACTTTAAATTTAGCTTTGTCAGCATCATCCTCGGTGACATCATAACGTCCTAAATCTGTAAAATCCATTTCTGCATCTAATCCATTATTCATGTATTCGTCATTTTCAAAATTCGTTCCTGAATGGCAATGCGCGCAGTCCGCCCCTGAAGTTTCAGGGAAAAACTCGTTGTATTCTCCGAAGAACAAAACACGTCCACGCTCTTCTGCTTCAGTTAAAGTTTCAGTACCAGCCAAATAACGATCATACTTTGAATCATCTGAAACAATAGACATCATAAATGCTTCCAAGGCCAACGATATATTTAATTCGTTGATCTGTCCATCTTCAAAAGCTCTAATAAACTGGTTTTTATAAAGTTTTTGTAGTCCAAAATGCTTATAATCACTCAATTTGGCAATTACGTTTTCGAGTGTTTCATTCATTTCTAAATGATCTTGAATTGGTAATAAGGCTTGATCTCTCAAAAGTTCAGCTCTACCGTCCCAAAAGAATCCATTTTCATTCCAGGCTAAATTAACAACCGCCATTGCCTGTCTTGCTCCAAATAAACCATCTACACCTTCAGAAAATTGATCCGAATCAGAAAAACCGTCTTCTTGTAAATGACAAGATGCGCAAGCCATTGAACCGTCCTTTGATAATTCTTTTTCGTAAAACAACATTCGCCCTAATTTCACCTTTTCTATGGTGAATGCATTGTCCGCTGGTAAATTAGGAACTGGCAGCGTATTATTGGTGTATTTAAGACTATACGGCGTATTATCAAACTCTGCATAATCCTCAACTACGGGTGGGTCTTTCTTACAAGAAGCCAATAGTATAACTGCACCCGCTATAAGGGCGTATTGTAATTTAATAAAATTCATAGTAAAACTATTTATTTAATAATAAGCCGTTCAGTAGCAATTGTCTCACCTTTAGCGTTTAAAACCGAAACAAAATAAATACCAGAATCAGGGATTCTTAATTCCATTTGTTTATTGTCATTAACAAGTGTGGTCTTTACAATTTCTCCTAACGGATTGATAATATTCACCTGATTAATTTCTGTTGTATTTTCGAAGTTAACTACAATATCACCATTTGAAGGATTCGGATAAACTGACCAGTTTAACTGAGGGACGTCTTCATCAATTCCAACGGTGTACAATCCAAAAACAACGTCTCTCCAGTTTTGCAATACTTTTCTAGCATCTCCTGTTTCTCCATGAGAAATTGTGCCTGCGGTTAAGTCAATATCATTTAATCCAGCTGCGTAATCTCCATTCAGGCTCATTACCATTGTGCCGCCATCTGTTTCAACCCAAACGTCCGATTCAACTTCAAAATAATTACTATTTCCAAGTCCGTGCAATTGGAAATTTTGAGAAAAATCAACACCGCCGAATCCTTCATAGGCAATGAAACGATATCCTGCTGCCCAACCCCAATGCATTGATGGCGATTTAGGAGCTAATGGATGTGAAGCATCAAACAAAGAAGGATCACCGTTATTAATTGGCTCGTAAACTCCGATATGAAACTTTACAGATTCAATCGACGTTACGTCAAAACTCCCTAATTCTATTGTTGTCGAAATTTCATCTTCTGGTCTCACCAATGCCATTACGTCATCAGAAACTGCGGTCTCCATACCTCCGTCATGCACAATTGTAATTCGAGTTAGGTAATATTCTAATCGCGTTGCTTTAAATTCATGCCCCAAGTTGTTCGTCCCAACTGCATCTAGCTCAAAATCTTCAACACCCAATTTGTGGTTGATTTTAAGTTCTACCTCAGTTTGAGCGCTAACAGATGCTACAAAAAACAAGCAAAATGCACCAAGTATAAGTCTTTTCATAATTAAGTTTAAATTAGGAATGTGTTAAATAAAATTTAAGTTTCAAAAGTCTAAGATAAGCCAATCAAAGGGTTTGTTCCAAACATTTAGGTCGAATTCAACGCCCCATTTTATAAGGAATATTGAAGACTTAATTATATTATAGCTCTAAACTCCTGCTGTGTCTCGTTTTTAACTATCTTTTGTTTGGGGCGATTATTGGCATTTCAACACTTCTAATTCTTCCTTTTAGCAAAGAACCGTTATCACTATATTTTGCTTTTTACAGTTGTACTTTTAGGTGTAAAGCTGTGATGTCAAAATCAAATCATACACGCTTAAAACCGCACAAATTTTTGATTAAAGCAATTTGTAAATGTTTAAAATATTACAACCTTACGGGTGATATTACTTTGATCAAGAACCAAAGTGACAAGATATGTGCCTGGTGCTGAAAACGGAATCTCTAGTGAGGTGTCATTCATCTCGGGTATTTCTGAATCGATTATAATTTTTCCATCTAAGGTTGTAATTTGATATGAGTTAGGTTTTGCATAAGACGCTGTCCAATCTAATTTAAACTTTCCGTTATTAGATGGATTTGGATAAATAGAGAACGCTTTATTATGCTCGTCGGATGTGATGCCAGATGTACCGGCACTTACAATAAACTGCCCCATCATCCCCATGTCTTCATGCGGCAACATATGGCAGTGGTACATATAGGGGATAGTATCGTTCGCAAAATCGTTAAACTGAGCAATAAATTTCACCGATCCCATTGCGCCAGGAACTAATACGACATCATTTAACCCGCTCAATTCTGGAGGCGGAGAGCTTCCGTTAATCTCAAGGATATAGAACTGCACATCATGAATATGGAAAGGGTGAGCGATTGGAGTTTGATTCGTGAGTGTCCAAATTTCAATATTATCTAGGGGAACGGTATAGTTAAGAACGTCCATATCAAATGTTGCTCCATTTATCTTAAAAGGTCCATTTAAATCGCCCATAACTGTTTGCGTGAATGTCAATGTTCTGCTGATGTCCTCCGTCCCTTCAATTGGTGGACTGTGACTTATAAGAGTAGCGGGTATTGTGAGTATTGGGTCTACCGTTGCCGCTCCTACAGTTATATCCATGAATTCGTAATCAGAACCGTTTAATGGGTTACTTGAATAACCGATTAAGGATCCCGTCATGCCAGCGCCCATTCCTGGTTGTGTGGCACCATAAATAGCATTTGGTAGTTCGGATGCATAACTCATGAGTTGAATATTGTCCCCAAGACTTGCTGAAAGGTCAACCAAAATATCTGCACGTTGACCGGGAGCGATCCGATAGCGTTCTAAGCCAACTGGATCTTCTAATAAGCCGCCATCCGTTCCAATAATCTGAAAGGTGCGATTATCTGAAAAACCAAGCTCCATAACGCGCTGTGAGGATCCGTTTAAAACGCGCATGCGCACCACTTGAGCTGGGAATTCAACAAACGGTTTCACCGTACCGTTAACCATAACAGAAGTATCCAAATTCGTGTGGAAAATTATTTGACCGTCTGCATCAAATCCTTTTGTTTGAAGAATGATAGGAAAATCATCGACTCCATATGTGCGTGGTAATTCTAGCGCCGCTTCTTCATCATCTTTTACAATTATTAAACCTGCAATCCCCTTAGAAACATGCTCACCAGTTTTCATATGTAAATGTGGATGGTACCAATTAATACCGGCTTGATCCATAATTTCGAAACTCGGTGTCCAAATTTCGTCGGGTAGGATGATGCTATGAGGACCGCCATCATTTTGAGGGGCAACGTGCATACCATGCCAATGAATAGTCGTGGTGTCTGGCAATTGATTGTCAACGGTGATGGAAACCGTGTTTCCTCTTTGGAGTATTAATGTTGGCCCAAGCAAGGATCCGTTTGCGCCCATTGTATTGGTCTCAATTCCTTCATAAAATGTAGTCGTACCTTCTTGTAAGGTCAAATTGATGGTTTCGGAGGTTATAGTCGGAGGTATATAAAGTGGGCTTTGTGCAAAAATATTAGCCCAACCAATGCATAATGTGCAAGCGAAGAGAAGTTTTTTCATTACAACCGTTTATTAAATCTTGTTTTTTCGAGATTAGTTTCTTGCTAATGTAGTGATTAAATGCTTACAAAGGAATTCCGTTTAGCTCTTGAATATAATATTTGTATTGAACATTTAATCGTTGACAAACGCCAAGGTGTTGAAAATCTAATAGTTAAATATTTTAATACGCTTGTTGTTAGGTGAATTTAGAAGCGTTATTGAAACGTGTTAATTTAAGGTTAAAAGTAAGAAGAACTCCTTTCTCAACTTATTTCATACAAAAAAATAATTACCTTTGTAATGAAAGTGAAGTTTTTTAGAAGTATAGCGCCTCTTATTCTGACTCCGTTGATGTTGTTTTCATCAATCGGTTTCTCATTGGATGTGCACTATTGCGGAGACGAAGTTAAAAGCATTGGTTTTTTTGGTGCTACACCATGTGATATGGAGGAAAGCATGAATCAACAGCAAGATTTATCAAAATTACCTCCGTGTCACCGTAAGAAAATTCAGGAGGAGGAAAATTCAGCTCCAAAAAACGGCATTAATCAAGGTCAATGCTGTCATAACGAAAGTTTTGAATTTGAAACAAGTACTGATATCGAGCAGCTTTCAACACTAGATGCCGATTTAACACAAGTGAGCGCAGTAATTATATATACTGCCATAAATCTTAATTTATTCCAACCAAAAGTACAGCTTGAATTTTATGAAAATTACAAGCCTCCTTTAATTGATGAAGATATTTCCGTCTTGCATCAAGTTTTCCGTATTTGATTTTTCATTTTAGTAAATGTTGCTCCTTGCCTTATGGTTTTGGGGCTAGTCGTGTTTTGCTTATACTAAAAATGAAAAATGTTAAATGCTATCATAAAATTTTTTCTTGATAATAAACTTGTTGCATGGTTAATGCTTGGCTTATTCGTGGTTTGGGGTTTTGTTACTGCACCTTTCGATTTTGAGTCAGATATTTTACCTCGCGATCCAGTATCAGTTGATGCCATACCAGATATTGGTGAGAATCAACAGATTATCTACACCGAATGGATGGGTCGATCTCCGCAAGATGTAGAAGATCAAATAACATATCCTCTTACCTCGACATTATTAGGGATTCCAGGCGTTAAAAGTGTTCGCAGTAATTCTATGTTTGGTTTTTCAAGTATATACTTAATATTTGAAGATGATGTTGAGTTTTATTGGAGCAGAAGTAGAATCATAGAAAAACTAAATTCCTTACCTGCAAATTTACTTCCTGAGGGTGTTAGCCCTTCATTGGGACCAGATGCAACGGCTCTAGGACAAATATATTGGTACACGTTGGAGGGACAGGACAAGGAAGGAAATAGCACGGGCGGTTGGGATTTACATGAATTAAGAACAATCCAAGATTTTTATGTCAAATATGGTGTGCAAACGGCTGAGGGGGTCTCGGAAGTCGCATCAATTGGCGGCTTTGTTCAGGAGTATCAAATTGATGTCAATCCCGATAAAATGAAGGTCTATAATATTACTCTCAATGAAGTAATGAAAGCAGCAGCAGCTAGTAACCTTGATATAGGAGCGCAAACAGTTGAAATCAATCTGGCAGAATATTTCGTGCGTGGCTTAGGTTATGTAAAAAAGGTAGAAGACATTGAATTAAGTGTTGTCAAAATGGTTAACAATGTCCCAATACGCATTAAAGACATTGCTAATGTTCATTTGGGGCCAGCAACTCGTAGAGGAATTTTAGATAAGTCTGGAGTGCCTGCTGTTGGGGGAGTTGTAGTTGCTAGATATGGCTCAAACCCATTGGAAGTAATTAATAATGTCAAAGAAAAGATCAAAGAAATATCTGTTGGACTACCAAGTAAAGTATTAGCAGATGGTACGACATCACAAGTCAATATAGTGCCATTTTATGACCGTACACAACTCATTCATGAAACAATAGGAACGCTAGAAGAGGCACTCACATTAGAGATTTTGATTACCATAATCGTTGTAATCCTAATGTTATTGCATTTTAAGTCGTCATTACTAATAGCAGGTTCACTTCCTGTTGCAGTTTTGATGTGTTTTATTGCCATGAAATATGCAGGAATAGATGCAAATATCGTGGCTCTTTCAGGTATAGCAATTGCCGTTGGTACAATGGTTGACATGGGGATAGTACTGACCGAAAGCATGATTACGCAATTGAAAATTGCCCCACCAAATCAACCCATTAAGACAACTATTTATATTGCAACTGTTGATGTCGCTTCGGCAGTAATTACAGCGGTTTCTACAACCATAGTAAGTTTCCTTCCCGTGTTTACTATGCAGGCATCTGAAGGTAAGCTGTTTCGACCACTTGCTTATACAAAATCATTTGCTTTATTAGCATCTGTTTTATTGGCTATCACGATTATTCCTCCTTTAGCTGAACAATTATTCAAAGTAAAAAAGAAAGGGAAAATTTCGATCTATTTTTCTAATGCCGTTTTGATTGCTTTGTCTTTCGTGTTGTTGTTTACCTCTTACCCATTTTTTGGGATTATAGGCTTGATAGTGGGAGTTGGCGGAGCACTCACGAATTATTTTGAGGAAAAAAAATCCGAACATTGGCTGAAAAAATTCGCTTACATTAAAAACATAGTATACGCGCTCTTTGTGGCTTGGTTATTAGCATCAATTTGGATGCCGTTAGGCGTTGTTAAAAGTGGCTTTACGAATTTCATTTTCGTTGTTTCAATCATTGGTTTACTAATTGGATTCTTTTACATAATCATTCATTTTTACGAGAAAATACTTCGATTCCTCCTCCGTGTTAAATATGTCTTTGTTGGTCTATTAATTCTTCTCCTCTATTCGGGGTACAGCGTATTCAAGAATACAGGGCAAGAATTTATGCCTGCTTTGAATGAAGGTTCTTTCTTATTAATGCCAACCTCAATGCCGCATGCAGGAATGGAAATAAATGAAGCCAATATTCGATTACTGGATTTATCAATTAGCTCAATTCCAGAGGTTGAATTAGTAGTTGGAAAAGCAGGGCGGGTTGAAAGTGCACTTGATCCTGCCCCAATGTCCATGTACGAACACATGATTACCTATAAATCTGAATATAAGGTGGATGAAAATGGACACAAAATTCGTTTTGCCATAGACAAAAATGGTGATTTTATTTATACGGAATCTGACGAATTAATTCCTGATGAAAACGGTCAATATTTCAGACAATGGCGAGATCATATTCAATCACCTGACGATATTTGGAATGAAATTATACAGGCAGCCAAAATTCCCGGATTAACCTCTGCACCAAAACTACAACCAATCGAAACGCGACTAGTGATGCTCCAAACGGGTATGCGCGCACCAATGGGGATAAAAGTAAAAGGTACTGATTTAAAAGAGATAGAGGCATTTGGATTAGAATTGGAGCGAGTACTAAAGGAAGTTGAGGGTGTAAAATCGGAAGCCGTTTTTGCAGAAAGAATCGTGGGAAAACCGTATTTGATGCTTTCAATTAAACGCGAAGAAATAGGACGTTATGGTTTATCCATTTTAGACGTTCAAACTCAAATACAAACAGCAATTGGGGGTATGATTGTTGGCGCAACAGTCGAGGGTAGAGAACGGTACAATATTCGAGTGCGCTATCCAACCGAATTGAGGAACGACCCTGATCGAATAAAAGCAATTTATATTGCAACACCTGATGGAAAACAAGTTCCGCTCGAAGAACTTGTGGAAATCAATTATGAACAAGGCCCGCAAGCCATAAAAAGTGAGGACGGTTTTTTAGTTGGATACGTTTTATTTGACCGTGAAGAAGGGTATTCAGAAGTTGAATTGGTTAATAAAGCCCAGGCCTATATAAACGATCAAGTTAGCAATGGAACATTAATGATCCCCAGTGGAATTACCTATAAGTTTGCAGGGAACTATGAGCAGCAATTACGATCAAATAAGCGCCTTGGAATTGTCATGCCTATTGCGTTAATCCTGATCTTTTTAATCCTGTATTTTCAGTTTAAATCCGTCATAACATCTCTATTTGTCTTCTCAGGGGTCTTTGTTGCTTTTGCTGGAGGCTTCATCATGATTTGGTTATACGGACAAGATTGGTTTATGAATTTCGACTTGTTTGGAACAAATATGCGCGACTTATTTCAAATGCGAACGATTAATTTAAGTGTAGCCGTTTGGGTTGGTTTTCTTGCATTATTCGGTATTGCGACAGATGATGGCGTGCTAGTGGCTACCTTCCTAAAAGACAGCTTTAAAAAGAATACTCCACAGAATGTTAAGGAAATACAAGATGCTGTTGTTGAGGGTGGTTTAAGACGGGTTAAACCCGCTATGATGACAACTGCAACAACCATTCTTGCCCTATTGCCAGTTCTAACCTCAACTGGAAAAGGAGCTGATATAATGCTTCCAATGGCTATTCCATCATTTGGTGGAATGGTACTCAACCTCATCACCATGTTTACTGTTCCAATTCTCTATTGCATTTGGAAAGAAACCGCATTCAAATGGAATTTAAGAAAATTAAAAACTGCGTAATAATGAAGAATTTTAAATTAAAAATTATCCCGATTGTATTTTCCATTGCTTTTATGGGATTACGTACTCATGCTCAATCATTGGATTCATTATTACAACTGGCCGTGTCACAAAACAGTCAGCTAAAATCATTAGAATTAGAATATAAAGCTGCATTGGCAAAAGCAGATCAAATGAGCCAACTACCTAATCCACAAATAGGCGTTGGAATACCGATTTTACAACCTGAAACAAGATTGGGAGCGCAGCAAGTGATGGTAAGTGCTAGTCAAATTTTCCCATGGTTTGGTACACTTAAAGCGAAGGAAGAAGTTGCCATTTCAATGTCGACGATTCGTTATGAAAAAATGGCAGCTTTAAAGTTGAACCTTTTTTATGATGTAAAATCGAATTATTATCAACTCAAATTTATTGAAGAAAAGCAAACATTAATCAATAAAGATATTTTACTATTAAAAACCATTGAGCAATTGAGTTTATCTAAGGTAGAAAGCGGTAACGGTTCTATTGCAGATGTTTTGCGAGTACAACTGAAAATAGATGAATTAACAAACGAAATAGCCATTCTTGAAAACGCAAAGTACATTGCTTCTGCTCGGATAAATGAAATAACAAAACGACCCTTTAACGATTCGATAATTACTAATGATGACTTGTTAGAACTTCCAATTCTTGTTTATGATCTAGCAACATTTCAAGAGGAAATATCCAAACATCACCCTTTAATGCAAATGCTGAATGCCAAAATTGAAACATCTGAAAATCGTGACATAGTCAAACAAGCAACAAATAAACCCGCACTAGGGCTTGGGATTGATTACAGTATGGTTGGTGAACGGACGGATGCAAACCCGATTAACAATGGACGAGACATTCTGATCCCAAGACTGATGTTGAGTATTCCTATTTATCGCAAATCATTTAATGCATCCAACCAAATTGAATCAATGAATAGAGAAGCATTAGAATGGGATAAAATTTCTTTGATCGACCAGATGACACGCCAACTCATTGAATATAAAACGGCCTATGACAACGCTGTTTTAATGTTAAACCTAAGTGAAAAGCAGGCGTTAACTGCTCAACAAACCTATGAGATTTTATTATCTAATTATAGCACAAATAGTACGGACTTTGATGACCTGTTGTCAATTCAAAGTCAATTGCTGAAGTATAATCAGCAAAATATAAATGCAAGGCTATTAGCCAATATTGCAGTTGCAAAAATTGAACGCCTTACAAATTTTTAATCTAAGTAATCAAAATGAAACATACATATAAAATAACAGGAATGACTTGCAATGGATGCAAAAACCACGTGCAATCTACCTTGGAAGGAATTGAAGGAATTAAATCAGTCAATGTAGACCTTGAAAAGAATACTGCTGAATTAGAAATGGTTGAACAAATCCACTTGACCGAACTTCAAAAGGCCTTTGAAGGATCATCCTATATGGTACACAATCTAGACCATAAAACAGAAAAGAAATCAACTCCAAAAACGAAAAAAAGAGGTACTTTTTATTGTCCCATGCATTGCGAAGGAGAAAAGACTTACCAAGAATCAGGAGATTGTCCAGTATGCGGAATGGACTTAGTTGAAGAGATACAGATCAAACAAGATGGTACAACCTATACGTGTCCAATGCACCCTGAAATTAATGAGAATAAACCCGGTGCTTGCCCAAAATGTGGAATGGATTTAGTTCCTAAAAAAGTAGAAGAATCCGCTGAACTCAAGACCTATAAAAAATTGTTGAAGAAATTTTGGATCGCTTCTGCTTTTACACTTCCTATTTTTCTAATTGCAATGTCTGAAATGATCCCAGACAATCCTTTGTATAAAAAAATGTCTCCTAGCTATTGGAATTGGATTCAATTTAGCTTGTCAATACCAGTTGTTTTTTACGCAACATGGATGTTTTTTCAACGCGCTTATTCGTCAATTTTAAGAAGAAGTTTAAATATGTTCACTTTAATAGGAATCGGCGCAGGAATCGCTTGGTTATTCAGTTTTACTGCGCTTTTATTCCCTGACATTTTCCCGATTCAATTCAAAACGGATTTTGGGACGGTACATGTTTATTTTGAAGCTACGACAGTCATTCTCACACTCGTTTTATTAGGTCAATTATTAGAAGCCAAAGCACATAGTAAAACGAATAG
>JALQVX010000069.1 GCA_023263555.1 Crocinitomix sp. | reverse complement strand
TGGATCAACTTTTTTTAGAAATTCTAATTCCTCTTTATTGTTTTTTAAACTAGCTGGAGTTCTGCATTTAATTCCAAGATTATCAGCTAAATCATTAATCCTTGTTCTACTTCGTTCAAAACATTCTGTTCGTTAGTTGCTTAACAATGCATTAAAAATTAAATTTATTATCTTTAATGAAGTTAATGCAACAGAACCCGAGATATTCTTATCAGCAAAGAGAATTACAAAAAAAGCTAGATCAAATAAAATCAAGACCAAAAGAAATTAATAATATAATAGACTCAGGTTTAAATCTCTTGTCAGAACTCCCTAACACCTACCATCACGCGTCTGCAATACTAAAACAACAAATATTGGGTTCGATATTTTACGAAAAGCTATCTTTTGACGGAAAAAAGTGTCGAACTCCAAAAATGAATCCAGTAATTGATCTCATTTCCAGTCATAACGTGGAATTCAAGAAAAAGAAACAACCTCTAAAAAAAAGAAGTTATCCCTTAATGCGGAGAGAAGGGGACTGTTATCGAACCCTCTTTTTGAGGATTTACAAGCGTTGGAGGAGGTTTTTAAGGAAGTTAAACACAGTTTTTCTGATATTAACCAGGAGTTTTAAATATCGTTGGAAAGACTAATTTTTACATAATCTGGGGTAAATCATTCAACAAGCACAGGCTTTTGAGCCATTTTTAAATTTTAATCTTCAAGAGTTCATCTTTTTTGATTTTTTATAAGTAGTACAATTCTCTAGTTTTACCCTCTAGATTCGTACGGATTGTTCAATGCATTTAGGTTTTTATCCTGCGAAACACAAAAAATCACTAATTCTAAAAATAAAAGTATGAAGTCAACTCTACGAAATTTAAGTATTGTCTTTTTGGTTTTGACAAGTCACTATTCAATTTCGCAATGTGATATATCAGAAGGAGAAGTAACCATAGTGGTTCACACGGATGACTATGGTAATGAAGGCTATTGGCAATTGTTGCCGAGTGGCAATGACTGCGGTGTAGGAACGATCTTCGAAGGAGGTAATGATTTAGTTGGTTGTGACGGCGCGGGAGATCAAGACAATCCCCCAGGTGGATACCCAGATAATGATGAAATTATTGAAGGTGATTGGTGTTTGCCAATAGGAAATAGTTATGATATCATCTATACAGATGATTGGGGAGATGGTGGGTTTGCTTTTGATGTTTTGGTTAATGGATACCAAATTGCTTCTTTTGATGGGATTGGATTAGGTGGAACGTACACATTTGTGGTTGAAGAACCTCCACTTTATGATCTATCAGTTTTTGGTTCCAATCTCTACAGCTATGTCGAAACTGGAACGTACGACTTAGAAGCCCGTGTATTTAACGGAGGGACTGAGACAATTACGTCTTTTGACTTGAATTACAGCGTAGACGGTGGAGCAATACAAACCCATACCGTAACTGGAATATCTATGTTAAATTTTGAATCGGAGCATGTCGATCATAGTATTCCAATCGATATTCCTACTGATGGGATATATAGTGTTAGAGTATGGGCTGACAATATCAATATTGACAATGAGGATTTGTTTCATGATAATGACACACTTACGAAAGAAATTGAGGCAGGGCCAGGAATCCCAAATTTAATTGATGGCTTTGTTGATGCATTGCTCTGGCCAACATTAATAGCTGGTTCGAGTGATGATATTGATCGTCCTACCGATTTGGATTTCCATCCCGTACTATCAAATATGGAATTATGGGTCGTTAATAAAGGCACAGAGGCGACTGGTAGTAATACGACTACTATATATAATGCGGGAAGCGACGACCAAACAAGTATTAACAAGGAGGACGGTAATGCCTGGCATTTTATGTCGCTAACGACAGGGTTGGCCTTTAGTGAAAACGGAAATTTTGCTACATCCCCAGGTGTCTATGATGCCAACCATGATGGTGGTGGAGCGTTTACTGGGCCAGCATTATGGTCTAGTGACATGTCTATCTATGCAGAACCATCAGGTGGAAATGGCAGTCATTTAGATATGTTGCATCAAAGTCCATATTGCCAAGGGATTGCTGCGGAAAAAGATAATGTGTTTTGGGTTTTTGATGGAAATACGGATGATATTGTTAGATACGACTTTGCAGAAGATCATGGGCCAGGAAATGCCGATCATAGTGATGCAATTGTCAGAAGGTATTCTGATGATGAGGTTAAAAAGGATGTTGATGACCAAATCGTAAGTCATTTAGTGCTGGATGAAGAAAAAAAATGGCTATACGTTGTTGATCATGGAAATCAGCGAGTTATCAGAATTGATATAACTACAGGAAGTGACGAAGGAGGAACGCCAGATTATCCGAATCCAGAACCAATTGAGGAATATTCAGAATATACAGGTTATACGCAAGAATTAGTTGTTTCAGATTTGGATAAACCAGCAGGTATAGATGTTGTTGAAGATAGAATGATTATTAGCGAATATGAATCAGGAGAAATTATTATATATGATATTTCTTCCGTTCCTGCTACTGAACTTGGTCGATTAAATACAGGTTTAAATAGTGTTCAGGGAGTTAAAATTGGACCTGATGGAAACATTTGGTTTGTTGACTATGATTCAGATGGAGTGTACCGTATGGATCCAGCTTTTGTGGGCATCAATTCGAATGAACTCACATTTAATGTTTATCCGAATCCAAGTAATGGGAATATTACCGTTTCAACGAATTTAATATCTAACGGGGATATGGAAATTCGAAATACCGTTGGAGAACTAATTTATTCCACGACTTTTAATGGAACAAGTAAAACCATTGATATTGATACAGCGGCAGGTTTATATTTTGTTTCTGTTTATGATGAGGATTCAACCCTGATTGGAACTCAAAAATTTATTATTGAATAATACATGACATTTTGTAACTTAGTGTCATTAAACTAAAGAAAATGAAACATATATATACTTTATTCGTGCTATCTATTATTTGCGGAAGCACCTTCGCACAAAACTTTTCGGTTTCGGCTACCGATACTACTTTTTATGGCGAAATAGACGACAGCGATTTTGCCGCTAAATTCATTCTATACAATGATAGTACAGATGCTTTTCCCATGACTTGGGAAGTGGAATCCGAAGCTATGCAAGAAGGTTGGGATTATTCAATTTGTGATCCGACTGAATGTCATCCAATAGGTGCAACGACGAGCGTTTTTAATTTGCCAACAACTGCAACCAATCGAATCATGAACATTCATTACTTTCCAAATGAAATTTATGGAGAAAGTACGGTCGAAGTGAAAATCTGGGAAAATGCATATCCTGATGATTTTGTGATACTTCAATGGACAGGTGTAGTTTCTTCTTCAGTAGGGTTGAATAATGAAGCCTTAATTCATACTATGAGTGCTTATGCTCAAAATCAAGCTGTTAATGTTCAGTATAGTTTGGCAACTGAGGCAGACAATATTCAATTCGTATTATATGATCTTACTGGAAAAATTATTGATCAAAAACAAATTATTGATACAGATGGAACAACTTCACTTGGAGCGAATTTAGAATCGGGTATCTATGTATATAGCTTGTTGATTGATGGGAAACAAGTTGTTTCAAAAAAAATTGCACTTTAATTTATTTCGATAAAGTGAAAAATATTAGTGAGGGGCTGTCTGAAAAGACAGCCCCTCTTTTTTAAAAAAAACTATTCAAAGGGATTTGAAAAGTCAGGATTTGAGATAAATTCTTCATCTGTCAAACAGTTGAAAAAGTTGATTAAATCTTTACGTTGTCTAGCCTTTAATTTAAAAGGGGTAATGAATTGACTTTTGTTGACATGGGAAATACCACCCCTTTCATAATGTTGAATTACCTCCTCTAAAGTGGCTATGCTTCCATCATGCATGTACGGAGCCGTCAACGCAATATTCCTTAATGTCGGTACTTTAAACAAGGCTCGATCTGCTTCCAGTTTTGTGGCTCTTTGTCTACCAGTATCCGCATAAACTTGATAAAGACCGTTGTTTTGAGTTGAAAAATCCGTGAAGTTAAAACCCGAATGACATTTAGTACAATGCAATTGATTGAAAAAAAGATTCATCCCTCTTTTTTCAGATCGATTCATGACATTTTTACGCTGAAATACTTCTTGATCAAACTTTGAATTCCCGCTAATTAATGTTCGTTCAAATGAAGATATGGCGCGCGTTATGACATAAGGGTCTGGCATCCTATTGTACGCAGCTAAACTCATTCTAGCGTAAGTAGAATCCTGTTTTAGCATTTCCGCAACATCTACAATATTGGAATTGAACTCGGCATGTTCTTGTATTGGAACAAGAACTTGCATTTCTAGGGTCTTTAAAAATCCGTCAAATAGTAACGTTGGGTTATAGGCAACATTTGTTAAAGTGGGAGCATTTCGAACGCCCAATCTGTTTTTTATACCAGGACTTATCGATTTGTTATCCGCGAAAGCCAAAGATTGATCATGACAACTGGCGCAGGAAACCGTGCTGTCCAGTGACAATATTGGGTCGTAAAAAAGCATTCTGCCCAAATCAATACGCTCTTGCGTTAATTCATTACCTTCTGGAAATACTGGTTTAGGAAATCCTTCTGGAATTTCCAATTTGTATTCGCTTATATTTTTTTCAAAGTCAAAATGAACAATGAAACTTGCCAATATAATTAGTGCAAATGTGCTGATGAATAATTTAACCATTGCACTTATTGATTATGATAATTGGCAAGTTTAAATTTGCTAACTCTTGATTTGATATGGGTTGTGAACATTCTAAAATGATCAAATCTCCGCCTTTCATATTAGCAAAAAGTTCAGCTCCTCGAACTTTACGGTCAGAATGAAAAATAGAAATCCGAGTTCGACTAAAGCCATACCTGTCAATAACCTTTTTCATATTTTTAATACTAATATCTGAATTTTCTTGCTTTTCCTTGGTATTTATGTAGACAAGATCAAGATTAAAAACCAAAAAGCGATAAAGTTCGTTAATCATTTGCACCGTTTCTGATTTAATTTCATGGAAATTTGATGTAAGAACAATATCATTTATGGTATTTATCTTAAGGGGTTCGCTCAGAATCAACTTTGCAGGTTCAAGATTAAATATTAAATCTCTTAGCGCACGATTTCGTCCTCTTTTTAAGAACTTCTTTTCCATGATAACAAGTTCATCTTTCTGAAAATCTAAGTTATAATGCTTTTCATTTTTGTCAAAGAATAAAAACCTCTTTTTGGCTCTAATATTTTTTAGTCGTATTTCACCCAAGAGATCATCCATGAGTAATCTTGCCTCATTTATTTTCACTTTAGCATTAGGATGTTTCTCTCGTTCATAACGACCTAATTGTTCCCAATTGTTTGGAGCAAATACTAAATGACATATAATTATTTCAACATTCAACAATTGGGCAAGTTCAAATGCTGAACCAATAACAATCTCCTTGTCAGATTGATCATCTATAAGTGCAATTATTTTTTTCATAATTCTGAACTATTTTAATGTGAGTGTGAACTGTTTTGATGTGAGACATTACGATTCATCATACTTGATTGATTGTTAAGTTGTGAAGCGGCATCTATTATAAATGCACCATTCGTTACAACTTCATCTCCTTGTTTAAGTCCATTTGTAACCAAATAACTATCTCCAATAGTTTCTTCAATTTCGATTTCTCTAAATTCAAAAGACGGGATTTTAGATTTTGGTAACTTGATATAAACGACTGAACGTTGACCCGTCCATAAAACTGCTGATTTTGGTACAGTAACAAGTTCTTTCTTATCTATCGGATTCGCTTTAGATATATTAATTGTCCCTTGCACAAACATTTCCGGTTTTAACTTTTTATTCCTGTTATTAACTTCTGCCCGAATTGATACAGTTCGAGTAATAGGATTTATAGTGGGGTCGATAAAGGCTACCTTTGCTTTGAAAGTCTCGTTGGGTAAAGCGGCAGTATTAAAAGTAATGTCGTCACCTATGCTAATTGTATTGATGTTAGTTTCATAAGCATCAAAAATTACCCATAACGAGTTGAGATTTTGAATATCGAATAGAACTTCTCCTTCTTTTAAATGATCACCTACGGATACCTTTTTATTAGTTATTACGCCTGAATATTCCGCATAAATCACAAAAGTTTCCTGAATCTTTTGCTCTGACAATATGTTAGAAATTTGCTCATCCGTAATTTTCCAATTTCGTAGTTTGTTTTTTGCTGCTTCAAGCAGAGATGGGTTAGTCTCTTTCAATTTATCCGCCTCTAAAAGCTCTTTTTGAGCGTTAATTAAGGTAGGAGAATAAATTTGAGCAATTCTTTGACCTTTATTTACCTGTTCTCCAGTAAAGCTCACATATAATTTTTCAATTCTTCCTGCAATTTGCGTGACCAAACTAGCCGCATTTTCTTCATTCTCTTGAATTTTTCCAGAAAGTTCTAATGTTCCATTATTATCAACCGAACCACTTAAAACAGTTGTTTGAATATTGGATAATCTTACTGCCTCATCTGACATTTCTAAAATGAATTCGTTTTCTGCCCCACCGTTGTCCGCAGGTATAAGTGTCATACCACAAATTGGACAATCTCCAGGTTCGTTTTTTCTGATCTGAGGGTGCATAGAACACGTCCATATTTCGGTCGTTTTTTCTACCGCATCATGGTTATGTGCTTCTTCCACTTTTCCATTGTCATTAGAAAAAACGAGATAACCAATAAAGATTCCTACAATAGCCGTTATTAACGGGATTAAAATGTTTTTCGTTTTCATCTTTTTATGATTTAATAGATTGCGTTCTTAATCTTAATGCATTTACAATTACTGATACCGAACTAAAACTCATGGCTAGCGCAGCAATCATAGGAGAAAGTAAAATTCCAAAAATTGGAAAAAGTAAACCTGCTGCAACAGGAACGCCAACCGCGTTATAGATTAAAGCGAAAAACAGGTTTTGTTTGATATTTCGCATCACCTTCTCACTTAAGGTTTTTGCTTTAACTATCCCTCTTAAATCCCCTTTTATAAGAGTTATAGCTGCGCTTTCAATCGCTACATCAGTGCCTGTTCCCATTGCAATTCCAACATCTGCTAAGGCGAGAGCGGGAGCATCATTTATTCCGTCTCCTGCCATAGCCACCACTTTGCCTTGTGATTGGAGTTGTTTTACTCGGTTCAATTTATCTTCAGGCAAACAATCGGCTTCATAATCCGCTAGGTTCAGTTCTTCTGCAACTGCCTTTGCAGTATATTGATTATCACCAGTCATCATTATGACTTCAATTCCCTTCTCTTGGAGTTTTTTAATCGCTGTTTTACTCGTTTTTTTGATGGCATCAGAAATTATAATAAATCCAAGTATTTCGTTTTCGTCTGCGATAAAAGGAACCGTTTTTCCTTTTAACTGTGCCCCTTTGGCTTCAGATAAAATTGATTCATTAAGTGAAATTCCATAAGATTTTATTAGTTTTTCATTCCCTATGTAAATCTTTTTACCATCAATTTCTGCGGTAACTCCTTTTCCTGTCACAGAAAGAAAGTTTTCACATTTACTTAATTTTATATTTTTCTGCTTTGCATAGTTTACGGTTGCTTCAGCAAGTGGATGTTCACTTTGACTATTTATGGTAGCGACTAATTGGATTAAATCATCTTCAGAATAGCTACTGAAAGAAACCACTTGTTCAACTGATGGCTTCCCTTCGGTTACCGTGCCAGTTTTATCAATTATTAGAATATCCACTTCATTCATTTTTTGAAGCGATTCCGCGTTCTTTATTAAAACACCCTCTGTTGCTCCTTTTCCGACACCGACCATAACAGACATTGGGGTGGCTAAACCAAGAGCGCAAGGACAGGCTATAATCAAAACTGCAATTGCATTCACAAAAGCGTACACAAGTTTGGGATCTGGGCCAAATATTGCCCATATAGCAAAGGTTATTAATGAAACTCCAATAATAATTGGTACAAAATATCCTGATATTTTATCAGCAAGTTTTTGAATCGGGGCTTTACTCCTGCTAGCATTGTTTACCATTGTAATGATTTGTGATAAAAGGGTGTCTGAGCCTACTTTTTTCGCCTTCATTAAAAATGACTGTTTTCCGTTGATTGTTCCAGCACTAACTTTATCGTTGTATACCTTTTCTACGGGAATGGGTTCGCCTGTAATCATGGATTCATCAATGGCACTTTTTCCGTCTTCAATTACACCGTCAACAGGGATTTTATCTCCAGGTTTGACACGCAACAAATCACCAACTTTAATTTCGTCAATCCGAACTTCTTTCTCTTCTCCATTTTCTACTTTAATAGCACTATTTGGAGCTAGCTTTAA
>JALQVX010000051.1 GCA_023263555.1 Crocinitomix sp. | reverse complement strand
GACAGTACATTTTCTATGGCTGAGGTGGCCTTCAATGCGTCGATTGGATTAACCGGTGTATTGTGTCTTTGGTTAGGAATCATGAAGATTGGTGAAAATGGCGGTGCTGTCCAGTTTTTAGCACGACTAGTCGGTCCATTTTTTAATAAACTCTTTCCAGACGTTCCTGCTGATCATCCAGCGCGTGGCGCAATGCTTATGAATTTTTCAGCTAATATGTTGGGCTTAGACAATGCCGCCACCCCTATGGGATTAAAGGCCATGAATGATTTGCAAGATTTGAACGAAGAAAAGGATACCGCTTCAAATGCTATGATCATGTTCTTGGTGCTCAATACATCTGGATTGACATTGATTCCAATTACAGTGATGAATTATCGGAATCAATTCGGAGCCGAAAGTCCGTCTGACGTATTTATACCCATTTTAATCGCTACTTTTTTTGCTTCACTTGTTGGTTTAATTACCGTTGCCATCTATCAGAAAATCAACCTCTTTAACAAAGTAATTCTCGCCTATTTGGGAGGACTCACCTTGTTGGTTGTCGGCATGATTTGGTATTTTAACGATCTTGAACCTGCTGCGCTAAAAAGTCAATCCGAATTATTGAGTAGCATAGTCTTGTACGGAATTATCTGCAGCTTCATTCTCATGGGGTTACGCAAGAAAATTAATATTTATGAATCCTTCATAGAAGGCGCAAAAGATGGTTTTGGAATTGCGATTAAGATCATCCCCTACTTGGTGGCAATCTTGGTATCAATTGGTGTTTTCCGTGCTTCGGGAGCCATGGATTATCTGATGGAAGGATTTAGATGGTTCTTTCATTTGTTTTTATCAGATGTACGATTTGTAGATGGTTTACCCACAGCATTTATGAAACCACTCAGTGGATCGGGGGCACGCGGTATGATGATAGAGTCCTTCAACACATACGGGGTAGATAGTTTCGCCGCGCGACTTTCTGCAACACTTCAGGGAGCGACGGATACTACTTTTTACATCATTGCTGTTTATTTTGGTTCTGTGAGTATTCGAAAAACACGTTATGCGATCAAAGCTGGATTATTGGCCGATTTAGGAGGAATTATTGCAGGAGTTATTATTGCCACTCTCTTTTTTGGAGGTGAAGATAAAACTGTGATCAAACCGCAAGAAATGGTTCTATCTTTCACAGATAATTGGCAAAATAATTTACCTTCGAAAAATAGTGAATATATGGCGGATGATTGTGCGTTCTTCGACCAAGCTTTTGATACAATTGCGCATTCGCGACAAGACTTGATTGATGTCCTACTTGTGCCAGATTCTATCGGTCAAAACGAAATTAATATCCTCTCTATTAAAAAAAATGGAGAGGCTCCGAACGAAGTCGTGTATGCAAAAATAAAGCGTCAAGATGAATTGGATACGAGTTCAAGTACACATGCCTATGCATTTCACTTTGAAGTGGGGAAAATTAAAGCGATTCAATATTTAGGTAATTTTTAAGATGTTATTTAAAAGAAAGAAAAAAGAGTCAATCGACAAAGCGGAGGAAATCACTGCGGTTAAATTAAAACCGCTAAATTACCCGCCAAAAATATTGGTCGGATGGGCCGAAGCGATTGGAGGTAACACATCACTTCGAGATTGGTTTTTAGAAAGCGAGGAATTCAAAGAACTCGGCATGTCGATACATGCCCTTTTATTAAAAGAAGATGCCCGTATTTGGCTGATGAAAAATGGCTATGCCCATTTGATGGCAATGATAAATGGCGCTGAGGGCAATGAAGAGGCCATTCATTGGTTGAACAAGTCAAATTTTCAAGTCCTAAAACACGTTGCATTAGCCGGTGATCGCAATCAAGAATCACTCACGTGGTTGATTCGGAATAAACACCTTGAATTTGCAATGATAGCCGAACGAATTAGGGTTCTAAAAGATCAAATTGAAGATACACATAATGATGTGCATTCTTTCGGAAAAGATTAGAATCGCTTCAAGTTATACTCATAAAAGAATGTATCAACATCCAAATATATTTTTAGATTCGGATCCTCAAATTCAAAATTGTAGACTGTGTCTAAAAGATAGAAACGATCGTAGATAGGGACACCAATAGGAGCTGTATTTGTAAAATGAATTTTTCCTGGTTCTGGTAAGATATATTTCCCTAAACTATTGGCAGGTGTCAACGTGATCGTGTCTCCTTGTAATTGGAAAGTTGAATCCTCCGAATTAATAGCCAAAAACACAACACCTGTGCCCGTCGTATCTATTCCGTTATTTACACGATTAAAAACGCCGCGATAAATCCCTGTAAAACCCTTGGGATTCGGATCTTTCTCACAGGATAAGGCCGAGAAAAGAAGCAGAGCTATAAATGAATAAATAACAAGTTTCATAGTGTAAAATTAACGTATTTATCATGAATAATTAACATGCCAACACACCTTAATGCTAAAAAAAATAGACTAAAACATCAAAAAGAAAGGATTCCTATAAAACGCCTCAAGAGCGAAAATTATTATTATCTTGTCTCATCAAAAAAATAAGAAGACACTATGAGCAAACATGTTGGATCCGATATTGAAATCGCACAAGCTGCCGTTTTACAACACATTTCTAAAATCGCTGCAAAGCTGGCTATTGAGGAAGATGACTTGGAGATGTATGGTAAATACAAGGCAAAACTACCCTTATCACTAATTAATCCCTCCAAAATAGAGCAGAGTAATTTAATACTTGTTACCGCCCTTACTCCTACTCCTGCAGGTGAAGGAAAGACAACAACCTCAATTGGTTTAACAGAAGGTTTAAATAAGATTGGCAAAAAAACAACAGTTGTATTAAGAGAGCCTTCTTTAGGTCCCGTATTCGGAATTAAAGGTGGGGCTGCTGGCGGTGGCTATTCACAAGTTGTGCCAATGGAAGATATCAATCTCCATTTTACAGGTGACTTTTCAGCGATAGAAAAGGCGAACAACTTACTCTCAGCGCTTATTGACAATAATATTCAAAGTAAAACGCATAATTTAGGAATTGATCCACGAACCATTGGATGGAAACGCGTCATGGACATGAATGACCGTTCACTAAGAGATATCGTGATCGGCTTAGGTGGAACGGGGAATGGAATTCCTAGAGAAGATGGGTTCAATATTACTCCTGCATCCGAAGTGATGGCTATTTTGTGTATGGCTGAGAATTTTGAAGACTTAAAAAATAGATTAGGAAATATTTACGTGGGAACAACGTTCGATCGTAAACCAATCTACGCGCGCGATTTAAAGGCCGAAAATGCCATGGCAATTCTCTTAAAAGACGCTATTCAACCCAATTTAGTTCAAACATTAGAGGGCAATCCAGCTATCATACACGGTGGTCCATTTGCAAATATAGCCCAAGGAACAAACACAATTCTCGCTACAAAAATGGGCTTGTCTTTATCCGACTATGTGGTAACAGAAGCAGGTTTTGGTGCTGATTTAGGTGCTGAGAAATTTTTAGATATTAAATGCGTTTCGGGTGGATTGAAACCGAAAGCAACGGTCCTTGTTGCTACAATTCGCGCATTAAGGCATCATGGAGGTGCTCCAAAAGAAGAGTACAATACACCAAGTGTTACACGCGTAGGCGACGGATTGGCAAATCTTGAAAAGCACATTGAAAACATGCAAAAATTTGGACTGAACCCAGTGGTTGCGATCAATGCCTTCCCTAGTGATACACCTGAAGAGATTCAACTCATTCAAGAACGCTGTGCCGCAAAAGGAGCAAAAGCCGTTGTAGCCAGAGGTTGGGCAGATGGAGGCGAAGGCATGAAAGACTTAGCACATGCTGTTGTTGATGTGATTGAAAGTGGCAGTAACCAATTTAAGCAGTTGTACGATTGGAAATTGCCTGTTAAAGAAAAAATTGCAACAATTGCACGTGAAATTTATGGAGCAGATGGGGTTGAATATTCTAAAAAAGCCCTAACTGATCTCAAAAAAATTGAGGATCTCGGTTTAGCGGGCTTGCCTATTTGTATGGCAAAAACGCAAAAATCATTTTCAGACAATGATAATTTATTAGGTCGGCCAACTGGTTTTACAGTAAACGTTCGTGAATTCGAATTTGCTGCAGGCGCAGGATTCATTATCCCGATTCTAGGCGTAATGATGCGCATGCCTGGTTTACCAGCTGTTCCTGCCTCTGAAGGCATGACGATTGATAATGATGGTAAAATTTCAGGACTGTCTTAAATGAAAGGTGTCAATTCTTACGAAGGTTATAAATTTGAAGGAGGGTCGGTTACGAAAGTTTCCGACCCTTTGACAATCGAACGTGCGTTAGAAATAGCGATTAACGGCAAACCTTTTACTGTCGTTATGCAAACACCTGGAGATGAAGAGGATCTTGCCCGAGGACTTCTGTATGCTGAAGATGTCATCAAAGTGTCAACCTCAATTACTTTTGAGACACATGCCGATAATGATGGAATAATTGAATCCATAAATATAAGCGTAGATCCTGCTGAATTAGGAAATGGCTATATGAGCGCGAGGAGTCTTCTTTCTGTCTCTTCATGTGGTATTTGTGGAAAACAATCATTGGAAGACTTAAATATTGCTCAAGGTGATCCTGTTGAAATGCAAGCAAATGATCAATTTCCGTTAAGCAAGCTGATTGAAATGCAAACTGTGATGGTTAAGAACCAACTCATTTTTTCAGAAACTGGGGGTTGTCATGGTGTTGCTGCTTTTGACAAGGAGGGCACGTTGCTCTCTTTAAAAGAAGATATCGGAAGACACAATGCCATGGACAAAGTCGTTGGTGAACTTATTCGTACTCAACAGCTGAAAAGTGCGAAAATTATACACTTCAGTGGGCGCCTTTCTTACGAGCTCGTTTCCAAAGCTTTTCGTGCAAAAATCCCTTTAATCATGGCTGTTTCTGCTCCTTCGTCCTTAGCGATAGACTTTGCTAAAGAATATGGAATTACATTGCTCGCTTTCGGCAGAAATAATAAAGCAACATGCTATGCGAATTGCAACCGTATCAGTAGTTAATGTCAGTTATCGATTTTTTCTCATAATCAATCGAAATTCCATTTTAATCTATTAAAATTCACCTACATTCGCAACGCAAGAATAAAAACTGCAATGGTTGACAGCCACTATTTACATATTATGAAAAGAACAATTATCACGATCCTCACGCTGAGTTTAACATTAACCGTGAATGGACAAGAGCGCGGTGGCGATAAAAAGAATAAGCCGAAAACTGAAAAAAACTCACGTACTGAATCATCCGATTCCCTTGAGCACCATGAACAAGAAAGCATTGAAAAAAACAAGGAGAACGAAAGAGAAGAAGAACATGGTTCGGGGAACGGGAATCATGAAAATGGCAGTTCTACCGAGCACAAAAATGAAATCGAGAAAGGAAAAGGCGAAGGGAATGGTGACGGAAAAGGAACTGGAAATGGGAATGGAAATGGAAATGGAAATGGAAATGGAAACCGTCACGAAGGAGCTGAAAAAAAAGAAAATTTTGGTCAAGAACGTTCAGCGCAAGCTAAATTGGACGCTGAACAAAAAAAGATGGAGGCAGACGCTAAAATAAAAGAGTTAGAAGAAGAAATTTCTGAAAATGAAAGTAAATTAAAAAATGCGCGTGAAAAAGTGGAAGCACAGCTCGCGAATAAAGAAATCACCCAAGAGGAGGCGGATGAAAAGCTGAATCGGATTAAAGAAGGCGAAAAGAAAGTGAGTGAGATGAAAAACAAACTTACTGAAGAAAAAGAAAAAGTGAAAGAATTAAACAGTTTAATCGAACAAAATTAAATCTATGAAAAGAATTTTATTTGGTGCAATCATTGCACTTTCTGTAGCATCTTGTGGTGGAACGGAAGAAGTAACAGAAGAAGTAATTGCTGTGGACACTGCGGCAGTAATCCAATTAGAAAATGTGACGCAAGAAGTAGATCTAGGATTAGAAAAACTAGAGAGTGAAGTGAATGATCTTAATAATGATATCGATTCTTTATTGAACGGGATCTAAACAAAAAAACGAAAATTGAACATGAAAAAAGTAATTTTAATAGTAGCGGTAATTCTAGCTACAGGCCAAATGTTTGCTCAAACAGGTGGTCTTAAATCGATAGAACAAGCCCAATCAGTCGGAAACGTGCAAGTAGAGCAAACAAAAACAGATGTAAATAAAACAGTGAAAACTGTAGAAAGCACCGTTCAATCTTCAACTGCAGATGGCCAAGCCAAACTTGACGAAGCTAAATCTAATTTAGAATCAAAAGTGAATACATCTACTGGAGAGGTAGCAACTGGAGCACAAGAAGTAACAGAAGTGGCAGAATCAGCGCTGACAACAGCAAACGAAACGACTGAAACAGTTGCTGAGAACGTGGGTGAAATGACACAAGATCGAGCTGATAATGCAAAAGCAAATGCGGAGGCAAAAAGCACTGAAGCAACAGAACGTGTTGGAGAAGCTGAAGAGGCTATCACTGCAAATGAAGATAAAATTGCAGCAGCAAAAGCACGTGTTCAAACAGCATTGGACAATAAAGATATCACGCAAAAGGAAGCTGATGCACGATTTGAAAAAATTCGTCTTGCTGAAGAGCGTATTGCACAATCAAAAATTGAGTTGGAAGCTGAAAAAGCAAAAATAGATTCACTTAATGCATTACTTTCAAAATAATTGAAATAAAGGACAATTGATCTGATTAAATAAGAGGTACATTCGTGTGCCTCTTTTTTTTGAATCATTTTTTTAATTTATTTGAGCACTTTTCAAGCCACTAAATCAGCCCAAATTCTTCTAAAATATGTACCTTCATCTCGTAAAAACACACTCTTATGGCGATACGCGTAGCAATCAACGGTTTTGGACGAATTGGTCGATATTTCACCCGCATAGCAATCCTCAATCCTGAAATTGAAATCCTTGCTATCAACGATTTAGCCGATACGGTAACATTAGCCCATCTCTTTAAATATGACTCTGTTCACAGAAGATTTCAGGGCGCCGTTCGCACTGAAGGTGATCAATTAATTTTAAATGAAAAAGCCATTCAACTTTTCCGAGAACGAGATCCTCAAAATCTCCCCTGGAAGGCCTTGAATATTGACATAGTTATTGAATCTACAGGGATTTTTAGAACGCGTGACTTAGCATCATTGCATCTTAAGGCAGGTGCAACAAAAGTCATTCTCAGTGCTCCCCCACTCTCTGATGATATTAAATCCGTTGTATTGGGTGTAAACGAGGGAATTTTGGACGGATCCGAAACAATTATTTCAAATGCATCTTGCACTACAAATTCGGCAGCTCCACTTGTTCATGTCATGAAAAAATTGGGTAAAATAGAAAGTTGTTACATTACAACTGTCCATTCTTATACTTCAGATCAACGTTTACATGATGCTCCGCATAAGGATTTGAGAAGGGCACGCGCGGCAGCAGAATCGATTGTTCCGACATCCACTGGAGCAGCAAAAGCGATTACCAAAATTTTCCCTGAACTAGATGGCCATATGGGTGGTTGCGGCATTCGAGTTCCCGTTCCGGACGGCTCTCTAACAGATATGACTTTTATAATGGATCACGAGATTTCTGTGAACGAAATTAACCTCGCTTTTAAGAAGGCCTCTGAAGATGAATTGAATGGCTATTTAGCGTATACAGAGGATCCAATTGTATCTGTCGATATTTTAGGCTCCCCTTTTTCTGCAACTTTTGACTCCTTACTGACCAGTGTCGTCGGTCGAATGATTAAAACTGTCTCTTGGTACGACAATGAAGCGGGCTATTCAAATCGACTTGTTGAATTAGTGATTAAATTCAATTCACTTCGTCAACCATAATTACAGTCGGATTTTCAATACTACTGCAATACCTCTTTAATCCGTCGTTTTTTTATCGAATTGAATAAAGAGTTCACGTCCGTATCGCGGTTTGATTGAATTGTGCGCCCTTTCCATACGCTTGATGATAAAAAAGGGCTCGAAATACGTTCTATATTCAGCTTCGGAACCTCCAAATGGCGGTCCACTTTCCAAAGGAAAATCGAATAATAAACCAACAAGCTTGCCTGATGGCTCCAATATTTCACTCATTTTGGCAGCATAATCAGCACGTCGACTGGGGTGAATAGCACAAAAAAATGTTTGCTCTAAGACGAGATCAAAATGTGCATCCACATCAAAAAAATCGCCTTGTATGATTTGTTCAACTGGAAAAGCAGGATAACGTTTTCGAAATGAGTCAATCGCTAATTGTGAAATTTCTACTATCCAGGTGTTTTTAAAGCCATTCTCCCATAAATATTCTGCTTCGTGTGCATTCCCACAGCCTGGAACTAAAATGCGTATTGTTTTGTTCTCCAGTTGATCAATATAGGCTTTTAAAGGGGCAGAAACGCCCCCGATATCCCAACCTGTTTCAGCATTTTCCCAACGACTATCCCAAAATGATTTATCCATATTCTAGACTTAAATTTTAATTAAAGATGAATTTCAAAAGCCTCACTCGCCCTCTTATTATGCATTGAGTTAATCCTTTATAATCCAAACACGAAAAATAATAAATGGATTTACCTTAAACAATTGCCTCATTCTTTAAAATTTACCAAAGAAACTGGTAATATCAAAGTAAAAATTATACTCCTCCCCTTCACTATCTTGGTAATTCAGCACATCATAATATCGCTCACCATTGGATAAAAGGGATTGTTGTTTAAACTCCAATCCAGGATAATTATCCCTCACCCACTGATATTCTTGTGCAATATTGTTGACAACCACTGCAGATTCAAAAGAAGTGCCTGTATCTCCCAATTTAAGTGCGACTTGATCTCGCATCCAAGCAGCATAGTTACCTTGTTTTGAGATGGGTTGAACCGTTTCACCCAAGATTTCAATCACTGCTTTTTTAACGGCTGGATAAGGCGTGTTTTCATCCATATAAAGGTCATAAGCATACAACGTATCATCCTCAATCTTCACAAAATAAAAGACCTCCTTGCCTTCTTCCTTAAATGTTGCAGAATCCAACACCGTCATTATTTTAAAAGACGAAGCAGACTCTTCTCCCTCCAAAAAGAATTTGTACTTCCAGACCAATATTTCTCGGTCACTATTTTCGTAGGAGGAATACGCTAAGACATTTTCATTTTGCCAATTAAATTGATCAAAGCAATACATATATTGCATATGACTCGGTAATTTGTGAGCCGCATAAGTTTTGAGTAAGATCGCTTTTGCAGGTTCGGTTTTATCATAATTGCCCAATGCATAATGCGCCTGAATTAATTTGGCATAGGCATGATAATCATTCGGAAAAATAAACGTATGCTCCTCAAATAAACTTACGGCCTCATCAAAATGCTTTGATTGTTGATAAACGAGACCAAGGTTAAAACTCAATCCCTGATAGGCATCAGAACGTTTATCATTTAGCGCCATTGCTTTTTTGTAATAAATAATTGCTTCTTCATATTGCTTTAAATCAAAACAAACACCGGCAAGAGCGGCGAAAATTGCTCGTGACTCGCTCGTCATACTCATTGCTTTTTCGAATATAATTTTGGCTTCTTCTAGACGATTTAATTGAAATAATGCATAACCTTTACCGACATAAAAATCAGCTTCACCTGGACTTTTATCAATCGCCATTGTATAGTTGTCAACCGACTCTTGATACTTTTCTAAGTAATACAAAGTAGATGCTTTATAATAATACATAAAGCCATCTGCTGGACCTTTATCGATTGCTTTTGAAAAATAAGTCAACGCTTCGCGGTCATTATTGGTCATAAAATAAGCCAATCCTTTATAAAAAAGTGAACCTGAAGACATATCATCTTCCTTCTTTTTTTTGAACGCCTTTATTTCAGCATATGCTTCATTTTGATACATCAATCGCAATTTGGGTGTAAACTTACCTTCTTGTCCAAAGAGGAATGAATTTCCAATTAAACATAGTAGAAGCAGCATTGATTGTAGTCTATTTTTCATAGTGCGATATTTTTATTGAGGATAAAGATAAGGAACTTGAATTGAATCATGTTCAATTAGACAGTCTATAGGTCCCACCTTGCCGCTTCACTTTTTTCTCCATGACTTGACCTCCTTTAAAATAAACGATCAGTTCTTTGTCAGAGCGAAAATATTCGTAAGTAAAATCATCAGTGGAATATTCACCAAATCGTTTAAAAAAATAGGCCTTACCTTCTGTTAATCGTTTTTTCCACACCTCCATATCTGCTGTTTTTCGTTGTATTTTTCGATCAAAAGCAGAACGAAGGAGATAGGGATCATCTGTTCGAATCGCTTGAAGAACCTGCTCGAAAGGCAAGGATTGATCCAGGTGCGAAGATGGCTTCAAGGCGAAGACGCAGAATTGAACATTAAGAATCAGTATGATCAGAATCAGTTTCACTATTTTTTAAGTTAGGGAGGTTAATCTTCTAAGACACTTCTTAAACTGCAACGACAAAGTACTTAATCAAGGTAACAATACCTATGATTAAAATAAGTGCGAGTGAGATCCGCTTAAATTTTTCTTGAGGTATATAGTGAAGGATCTTTTTACCCAAATAAGATCCTGTAAATCCAATCACGAGCAAAAATGGAATATAGATAAAAAGCTTTTTGTCCATGTATCCGTTTTGGTAATAAACAACTGTCCTCGTCGCATCAATCATTAAATCAATACATGCTGAAGTGGCAATAAATACACTTTTTTCAAGATTAAATGCGGCCATAGTTAAGCCACGAATGGCGCCTCCTGTTCCCAACAATCCTGCAGAAAATCCAGACAAACTTCCACCAATGATCGAATTCTTATGACTCGCTTTAAAGTGAGTTTTCCGTTTAATCAAAAAGAAGAGACTCAATCCAATTAAGAAGATCGCCAAAATCAATTCGAGCAATCGAATATTCATTTCTTTCGATAAAAAGCCTCCAATTGTCACAAAAAAAACCGAAGGCACACCGATATACAGAATAAGTTGTTTGTTAAGTCCATTTCTAAATAGGACTATTTTACTCAAATTACTAGACAAATGAAAAAGCGCCGTCAAACCAAGTACGGCATGAAAATCAAAATAAAAATTACCGATTGGCACAAAAAAAACCGAAGAGCCAAAGCCTCCAACAGTTCCGACAATCTCTGAGAGCAGCGCCAATAGTAAAAATGAAACACTCAAATTCATTCGCTAAAGATACGCCCGAACCTTTCCCAAAACAAGCATAAAATCAGTTTCTGCTATGATAGTTTGAATAAATTATTTCCGCCTCCGACCACAAATCAAGTTTTCCCCATTTTTATGGAATTAGATACCGCTTTGGCACTAAAAAAAATAATGCTTAACTTCATGCTCTTTCTCACCCGTAAAAAATATACAGAATGAAACAATATCTACTTCTAATTTTAACTTTTTTCGGTTTAATCAATACATACGCACAATGCGAAACCTTCCATACCACCATTACTTCAACCTCTCCTACTTGTGTTGACTATGAAGATGGAGGACTGACGGCCTATCCAGTAGCCGGCACAAGTCCTTACACCTTGGAAATCTACAATGAAGGTGGATTTTTACTGAATCCTCTCGGCGGAGCAATCCTCACTTCTTTAGGTCAAGGTTGGTATTATATACACGCCGAAGACAATATCGGATGTGTTAAGGATGATACAATTTTTATCGCGGATCCAACCCCGCTGACCCTTGATTATTCCACATCAGATCCTAGCGAAAGTGAAAGTTGTGATGGATTTATTCTCGTCGACACTGTCTATGGTGATTATGAAACACTCACGTATTATTGGGCACCAAATCCTTCTGGCTCGACAGACAGTTTATTAAATGACGCCTGTTATGGTTCATATTTACTTGTCGTCACAAACGAAAATGGATGCTATGTGGACTACTCAATCGATCTTGCGCTCTATTTAAACTTAGAAACTGACGAATTAAACACTCATTTCACGCTTGCAAAAATTGAAAATGGTCTTTTATTGGTAAAAAACGAAAGCGAAGAAAATGCACTGATAGTATGTTATTCCCTTTCAGGTCAATTCATCTCAAACAGTGAACTAGAAACAGGAGTAACTTATTTGCAAGTACCTCAAGAAAACGGTTTATTCTTCTATCAAATCATCCAAAACGGTCAGGTTGTCAAGGGAGGAAAGATGTCTAATTAATTCGGTAATGTAATTCCTATCATTACACCAAAATCTCCATCCAAATCAGTCCAATTTGCTTGCGGAAGATAAGTTCGTGAAACATAACCATCCAAATAAAGTGCGTTTTCACACCCCATTTGATAAAAATAATTCGTAAAAGTATAAAAATTGACTGCTATTTTGGAGATGACAAACAAGATATTACCATTAGGTAAAATACCGACTCCATTTCGTATGTTTAGATGTTTCGATTCCTCCTTAAACAACGGATGAAATACACCATCTATGAGCAACATAGGACCTGACTGTGTCGCATAAGCAATCGAATCGTGCTGATTATAATTACTAGTTGACACAACAGATGGGACACCAGTTTTGCTGAGCGAAAATACACCGTTTGGCAATAAATAAAAATTACCATTTCTATTCGCGAAAGTATCCAATGGAGCAAGTAATTTTCCCTTTTCAACGTATAAACCTTGGGGAGCAAATAAAGGGTTAAACATACCTCCATTAGCCGCAAAAATAAGTTTACGATTATTTAGGTTGAGCTCTTCTTTTAATCTTGAAAAATTCCGATAATTCTCCCGTTCATTATTTTGCCAATAGAAGGCTATATCAGCCTCTTTTGGATTAATTTCATAAGCAAGAAAAGTATCATTTTCCACCACCGTTCCAACGGTAATTTCGTTTTGTCCAGCAGCAGTTTCTGTCGTTGAACAGGCGATAATTAAAATGAAAAAAAATCCAACGAAGAAGAACGGCTCAACCCTACTCCTCTGTCTCATTTAATTCGATTGAATAACCCGCTTTTTTAACAGCGTTCAAGACGGCTTCCACGTTAGTATCGTCCAATTCTACCGATAAAATTTTAGCGGGATTCTCAGTATCAACTTTCCACATTTCAACATTATCTAGTGCATTCAAAAAAGGTGTAACTGATTTGATACAGCTACCACAATTGATATTTGTTTTAAACGTATATTCACTCATGATTTTCTATTTATTTTATTTTTTTCTGCTTTAGTCGTAAGCTATTTAAAAGGACGGAAATTGAACTGAAAGACATTGCCGCACCAGCAATCATTGGATTCAATAAAAAATGAAAAGCAGGATAAAGGGCACCCGCTGCGATCGGTATGGCAATGATATTATAAATAAAAGCCCAAAATAAATTTTGCCGAATCGTTTTCATAGTCATTTGAGACAATTCTATCGCTTTCCGAATCTGAATTAGATCTGCGTGCATCAATGTAATTCCAGCACTTTCCATTGCGATATCCGTTCCTGTTCCCATAGCTATGCCAACATCCGCTTGCGCCAACGCATTCGAATCATTAATTCCATCACCAACCATAGCGACAACTTTTCCTTCTGCTTGTAAGGCTTGAATGAAATTTCCTTTATCTGCGGGTAAAAAATTCGCGCGATACGTTTCAATCCCCACTTCTTTTGCTACCGCTGTTGCTGTTGCAGGATGATCACCTGTTAACATGATCACCTCCAGTCCCAATGCTTGTAAATCCTGTATGGCTTGTTTTGAAATCGACTTGACCTGGTCTGAGACAGCAATTAATCCAACCAATTCATTTCCTTCTGATACATAGATCACAGTCTTTGCATCAGCTTTCCACGTATTCGCCCTCTTTTCAAAATCCGTTGGCACCTCTACCTTTTCCTGCCGAATTAGCGATTCATTCCCGATTAAATAATTCACGCCATCTTTCTCTGCTTTTACCCCGTGCCCTGTAATACTTTCAAAACGATCGAGCTCAATTTGAACTTGATTCACGTCCGAAAGTGCAGCAAAAATAGCGGTTGCAATAGGATGTTCAGATTGTTTCTCACAGGCAAGGACGACCGCTTTTATCTTCAACAGATCTTCCTTTTTTGACCAATATTGTTCATTAACGGAAGGTTTTCCCTTCGTTATGGTACCGGTCTTATCCAATATAAGGGTGTCTAATTTATAAGCGGTTTCAAGCACTTGTGCATCCTTAATTAAAATGCCTTGTTCAGCTCCTTTTCCAATTCCCACCATCAAGGCGGTTGGGGTTGCCAATCCCAATGCACAAGGACAGGCAATGATCAAAACAGTAATTAGACTTAAAAATGCGTGAGTGAAGGCCGGCGGCGGACCTAGGAAATACCAGATCGCAAAGGTAATAAGGGATAGGATGATCACTATTGGCACAAAGATACCCGCTACCTTATCCGCTAATTTTTGAATCGAAGGTTTTGTTGATTGCGCTTTTTCGACCAATTGAATGATTTGAGAAAGAACGGTTTCATTCCCTATTTTGGTGGCATAGATACGGAGGGCTCCTTTTTGATTAATCGTACCCGCGAAAACAGCATCTCCCTTTGATTTAGCAACAGGAATCGGTTCACCGGAAAGCATACTCTCATCAATGAATGATTCTCCTTTTTTTACTTTTCCATCAACAGGAACGCGATCGCCTGGTTTGAGAATAATCATTTCTCCAATTATGATTTCATGCTGAGGAATTTCTACTTCTTCTCCATTTCGAATAGCCGTGACACGACTGGGTGCGAGATTCATTAATTTTTTAATCGCAGAAGAGGTTTTACCTTTTGCTTTTTCTTCAAAAAATCGCCCCAATAAAATCAGGGTAATGATCATAACGGCTGATTCGTAATAGACGTGCGGAATCAATCCCAATGATTTAAAATAACTCGGTAAAAATGTATTGAAAACACTAAATAAAAAAGCGACACCTGTACTCAATGCCACCAGGGTGTCCATATTCGAGGAGAAATGACGTAATTTTTTCCATGCGATTCGATAAAACTCCGCCCCACTCCAAAAAACAACGGGCAGTGATAAACCAAACATGATATAATTCTCACCGGGAATCTTCCCCATGAAAAACATAGCCATGATAAAAATTGGAAGAGAGAAAACAGATGCGACAATCAACTTCCATTTCAATTCATGCAAGCGTTTTTGCTCCTTTTCTTCGAACTCCTTTCGCGATTCCTCTTTGGATCCAATCAATAAATCATAGCCAATTTCTTTGACCTTGCCTCTAATCTCCTGAAGTGAAATAACGCTAGCATCAAACTCAATATGAACGGATTGGTTGGGATAATTAACCTGAACTAGCTCAACGCCCGTTTGAGGTTTCAGATAAGTCTCTACGCTTATTGCACAGGAAGCACAAGTCATTCCAATAACCTTTAAATCTTCCGATTTTAATCGTTCTTCTCCGTTTTCTTGTATCACAAGAACAAAGATACAAAGGCTGTTAAGATTAGACTGTTATAGATCTCTTAAAAATTACGAATTGCTCTAACGTGAAAGCCATTGGTTTTGGATCCTTTCGTGTAGGTACCATCATCAAAGAGTTGGTAATAGGCCGAATTAAATTCCTCTCCCTCGGTTGAAGACCAATAATAAAACGGAGAAAAGCTCCCGTATCCATGTTGATGCAATTTGGTTCTCATTTCACGCAATTCATTTAAATTGGGCAAATACCAGTCTGAATAACCATTCGCATTATTATTTGAACAAATCCAGGCAGCCGAATAAATATCCAGGCATTGACTGATAATAGAGTCGGTATTGGATTTACCATAACCAATTAGCTTTTCATCTGCTCCGTCAATAGTTTCACCACCACACCCCCACGTTGCAGATGCCGATAAATCTTCCGTTCCTGCCACCATACCTGTTCCGTTTGATTTGAGATAGAAGATTAATCCCCCTTGATAGGACTTCCCGTAAAAACTATCCAACGGAAAATCTTCGAGTAAGACCAATAAGTCAACATCATCATTCAGCTGCGTTTGCAGTGGGAATTTTTCGGAACCTTTATTACACGCCTCCATGCTGACCGCAATAAAAAGCAAATAGATTATTTTTTTCATAGGTTTTGTTTGCTTCGTTTCATCTAAAAACAGACCATTATTAAATTGATAAAAATATGGGAACGGATCAGTCCAAGAATTCCCAACACTCGACTATATAAAAGGTGAGCACGATCAACTCGCTTCGACTAATTTCTTTATCTGAACCAATATGGGATTCCATCCTTCACCGTTATTATAGGACGCTTGATAGCGTCTTTCCCCATCCGCAACTGTGAGATAATCGCCTTGCTCGACTATTAATTCAGTTTCTCCATTGGCTTCTTCAAGGGTATACGTCACGTTCAAATAATTTACTTGAATGTCTTCAAGGGTTGAATTAGGATCAAAAGTTGAATAGACTAACTTTTCATTCGGTTCAATTTCAACGATATAACCCTTTACTAAATCCATAACTTTACCTTCGTAAGAACCTCTCCAAATAAGCTCTTCCCCCACCTTCCATGAGGATACTGTTTCGCAGCCAAACATGTATAGTTTAGTCTTTTCTGGGTTGACTAACGCATCCCAAACGACTGTTGCTTTTGCTTTTATGTGAATCGTATTTTTAATCGTCAATGTTTTCATTTATTTTCTTTTTCCATTTCATAATCCCGCTCAACCTTTGCAATGCGCACCTTGTAAAAGTCATACCACTGCTCCTTACCACGTTTCTGCGCTCTTTTATGTTTCGTTTCTTTTTTCCACGCTTTTATCGCTTCAATATCGGACCAGTACGATACCGTAATACCTATTTCTTCTCGAGCCGATTCAACGCCTAAAAACCCGTCCATTTTCGCAACGGAGTCCATCATTTGATAAGCCATTTCTGTATAACCCTCATCCATTTCACTTCGAATTGAGGTAAAAATAACGGCGTAATATGGAGGCTTTGGTGTTGGTGCAATCATTTAATCACAATCCTTACTGAGTATAGTAGTGATTGACACGAATTTACATGAAAATTACTTGCAATTTACATTCTGATTAAATTTCTACTCAAACGAATGTAAGGGTTGAATTCAATAACCGGGTCCTTTCCCCCAAAACATAAATTTTAAACTGACAAATCCTTGGGGTAAGACACGCGAATTTATAGCATTATTTTTGCTCAAATCTAAATAATTCCCGACACTCAAGTTCACCTTTTTGCACCCCACTCCAATTTCTCCGCGCAAATAATTCCGATTAAAATCGGTTGAATATGAAAGTGATGCATGCACACCTAAGGATAAAGCAAGAAAAGTGCCTCCTCTTGCACCAGAAATACCCGCATTTATTGAATATTTATTCGATACTTCACTGAAGCTTGATAAGGTGTATTCACCTTAAACGAATGGTGAAACGTAAAACCAATCACCCAATAAAAAACACTCCTCTACTTCCCCATAAAGCGCACCTAAACCAACCTCTATCGTTCTACCTTTGAATTGTGCCCCAGCAAAGGTCGTATGCGAATTATCTCTTGTAGAAACTATAGGAACGATTTCAAGATCTGAATACTTTCTGACTTGCCATCTCATATTTATTTGAGCTGTGACGCCTTGCCCAGCACATAAGAGAACAAAAGTTATTACACTAAATTTAGCGTTTGAAAAACAGAATCTCATACCCAACATTTTTTATTCAAAAATAGGTTGCTATTCCTGTGAATGAGTCTTGAATTTCGCGGTTGATTTTTTATTCTGCGAAATACGCAAAAAATGAATTATCAAGGATCACCAACTCATTATCCTGCGGTTGGAGCAAGAATGGTATTTAGCTGATTTGCTTTCTTCCCTTTTAGCGGTTTAAAGACATAAATTCCTCTTAATTTAGTTCCTTCGAACAACAAACGAACGCCCAAGGTTGTAAAGGTATAGACCACATAATTATCTGGATCAATTGCTTTCAGATATGCTTTGCCTAGAACAGATTCCATTTGCTCAACACCTTCAAAAAATTGCAAACTATCTTGAACGGTGATTTTTGTACTTATTTCAGTGCTTGTAAGGTAACTGGACAGGCTTAAATACACCAGTTTCCCCTTTTTAAAATAGGCCTTCCAAATGCCGAATTGATTGTTATTCGTATAAACATACACCGCATCAAAACCAATTAAAAATGGAAGGGTTCGCATGAAATCATAACCATTGTCGGTATAATTCTTTTGTTCTTCTGCATAGGTTAAAACGGCATTACTCTCACCTAAAATAGCGCTAAACGCGTCGTATTTCATTCCTATTTTCACTTGTTCAAATCCAATTCCAGGTGTAATATTTACTTGTGAATGAAGTATTCCTACATTAATAATCAAGAAAAGTATAAAAAAGATCTTCGCTAATTTCATAATCAAATTTCAATTTTCATTTATGTGTATGAAGATAGGGATTTGATTTTTAATTGAAATCTTTCTTTCGCTTTTTCACCAATCGATCGTTTTTTCGATCATATTTTTTATTAAGGCGCTTGCTTTTGAAATCGCTCATTCGCATTGATTTCATCATTCGATCGTAACGATCACTAGATTTTTGATAATCTTCATGTGTTAAAAGTGTTGCTTCGAAAGGAAGGTGTAGCAGCACCATTTTCACCGAATCAATTTGTGAACTGTCCTTGAATTCTATGCTTCTAGCATAGCGAATGCCTTCCTCTTCATTCTTATAATACGTGAGTACTTCTTTGATCACACCGTCTCTACGGATCATCTGACCACCTTTATGCCTGTACAATTCGGAAGACATCTCATGATCAGCGACGAAATCTCCCTTAAAGAGGTACATATTTAGTTGTGAGTCGTCTCGAGAACGTAAATAACTCTTCAAAATCGATTCAAACTTTGTCCATTTCTCAAGTGTGTAGATTCGTTTTTCACTCCGATACCATTCATCCTCCAACACCTTTTCTTTGGTTAATATTCCCTCATGATCAATTTTTTTGATGGTCTCATCCATTTCTTTCACCCAAGTCGGGCGAAGAGATAGCATGAGCATAAAAAAGACAATTATTTTCATCCAATAAATTTAGAGACAAACCCACCAAGACAATTCAGCAGTTCCATTTGCATGTAATTCAAGTTCAAGGTCTGTTCGCCCATTTATTTCACTGAACGAATACACATTTCCTTCTCTTTTTAGAAGCTGAGAAAAAACATAATACGATTTATCATCCTCATATTCCACATTATAATTCAGCGATCGAAGAAAGTGATAGACCACGTTAAAATTAGCTCTATAAAACAGGTATACTTCCTGATAGCAGCCGTATTCGTCCCATTTTTTGAAATACTTGCCGTATGTGTATCGAATGGAGACCTCCATTTCATCTGATTGATTTTGATCTATTTCTTTATCAGGAATTACTTCTCCTAACACCGAAAATGAGGGGTGTCTAACATTATAAAACCGGTCGATTAGCTGCACTTCGTTCACCTTGTACGGAACACAATTCGCATCAAAAACATAGCCTTTTTGACCATTGCACACCACTCGCGTCCACTTTCCTTCAAGTTTTAAGGTATCATGAATTGATTCACAAAAATCCACTTCATTCACATACTTTTTAACTTCCAGACCATAACAATGGGGAACGTGTGTAATAAGTTTACTGGAGATATTCGGTTGTTCGTAAAGACCTGCTCCTCCATAACTTATGACAAAGAGTGAATCTTTCTGCGTTTTCGCAATAGCCTTAAAAGAGCATAAAATTAAAACCATTGAAAAGAACCGCATAGTGACTTAATTTTTGAATGAATTTAAGATTATTCCGCCGAATCAATCCAAGAAAAATTCAAATGATTAAAATATTGCTACATGTCAAACGTCAACATAAGTAGAGATAACAAAAAGAATACTAATAAAAACAAATATGAAAATTTCAATTTTTAGAGCCGTATTGATCGGTGTATTAATCGGCTTACTTACGATCGTTGCATTTCGCTTCGTGCTCATCCTCTTTATCATCACTGCGATTTTTAGATTGGCAGGAAAAGGCAGAGGAAGACATGAACATTGGCAAGCACGAAAATTAGCCTATGTTGAAAATGTGCGAAACATGAATGAGGATGAGTTTCAAAACTTCAAGAATAATTTTGGTCAAGGACATGGATGTCACCACAGATCGTGTTAATAAATAAAAGAGAATATGAAAAAATCAAGAATTGCAATTATTGTTGTTTCAGCGACCTTGACAATTGGCACAGTTGCCTTTGCGACAGGAATGAAACATTGCCATAGAAATGGGAATCATGCACAACTATGCAGCATGCCATGCGCAGAAGGCTCCGATAAGAACAACTGTCATCATGGAGAAACAAGTGCTGAATCAAACGAAAATCAATAACCTCAATTTAGGTTAGATTAGTTAGAAAGAAACGCATTCGAAAGGATGCGTTTTTTTAGTTGACATACTTTTTCATGAAGGCCATAAAGTCTTTCCAACTTTTTTGATCGGCTGCCTCATTATATTTAATCGGCATGCTGAATTTTTCACCAACTACGGTTGATTGAGGATTTGTAAATGCATGTGTTGCATCCGCATAATCAATGAATTGATAGAAGATTGCATTTTCATCCATTTGTTTTTTGAAGGCTGCAATCTCTTCAGCAGAAACAAAGCCATCTGCAGCACCATTACAAATAAGAACCTTTGCTTTTAACTTATCCTTATCCACAGGAATGCCAGCTAAGCCACCGTGAAAACTAACCACGGCATCAAGCGGCGCACCCATTTTTGCAGCATTCAGCACCATTGATCCTCCAAAACAATAACCAATTCCAGCCATCTTCTCTTTATTCACTCCTTTTATTTTTAGTGCCTCAGTATAGCCAGCCATGAAACGTTCAAACGCCATTTGAGGATCTTTATATAAAGGCATTGCAAGAGCTTGAGCATCTGTTGGATTATCTGCTATATTTCCTGTTCCGTACATATCAATGCAAAACCCAATCATCCCTAATTCGGATAATTTCTGCGCTCTCATTTTAGGATAATCATTCAATCCCCACCATTCGTGCACAATTAAGACCGTTTTCGTTTTTGCATTTAATTTTTTTGGCAAAGCAAAATATGCTGTGAAAGATTGGTCACCTATTTGATAGCTCACAGAATCAACGGTTTGACCATAACTCATGATCGAGAAGAGCAAAAGGGTGAACGTTAAGAATTTGGACATGATTTTATTTTTTTTCAAGTTAACACCAAATTAGTTCATTTGTTCAGAAAGATATGCCTTTTCGTCCTAATTCATGAAAATTCCTTATTTTCATTCCAAACAATCCTTACAAGCAATTCGAACAACGAGATGAAAATCATGCTACTTTCCTTTGCTCTATTTTATTCGAGCCTTAATTTTGCAGGTCGTTTTCAATTCCCAACCATTGACTATAGCTATGCCAAACTTTATTTCTTCAATTTAAACTTAGACAAGCCTCATTATATGGATTACCGTATTTATGATGAGGGCAAATATGCCGCATCAAAGATGGGAAGTGGAATTTATCTGAGCGAAGAAATAAACGAAAAAATCAGCGAAGTTCTAAAAAACGGAATTGACGAACTGAATCTTGGCTTATCAAAATGTTTCATGCCGAGACATGGTATCATTTATTATAATGATTCCCACGAGCCCGTTGCTTCGCTTTCCATTTGTTTTGAATGTGATAAGATTAGTGTTTGGAGTATTGAGCCATTTAAATTTCGCGAAGACTATAAACATTTCGATTATAAGAAAGCCGAGCAACAGATAGCAGCGTTGAAAAAGATTTTGACTGATGAAGGAATACCTGTGTATCACAATCCTGATGACGTTGAGCGCTACTGGCAATCAGAGAGCTTATTGCTACCAAATGAGAGGAAGCAATTTGCTGGAGTTGATTTATTCACGAATTTTCCCTATGCCCATAAACTCAACCTTAATCAATTAACATCTTGGCATTACACCAACTCCACTAAAAATTTTAGTCTTCCTATTGACACTGTAAGAACCAATCCCTTTGGCAGCTTCACGTGCACATTAATTCGTTACAAAAATTCAGGTTCATTTTATTATTCAAAAAATCAGTTAATCGAGGCAAATTGGACGAGTCCTGACCTTTTTTTCACTTCAAGTCTAAAAATCGGAATGAGTTGGAGTGAAATGATTAACCTGATGCTAAGTGATTTATTAATAAAAGAACCATTATCCTCTAATCGATTTACAATTAATTATTTGGATTGGAAAATCAATATAGTTTTTGATCATCAAACGATAAAATCGATCGAATTATTTGCGTTGCGACCTGAATAAATCTTGAAATTGGGAAAAGAATATCGCTCAAAACCTCATTAGTCGATTAAATTCGACGCATCAGCTAAAAATAGCCTGATACTCTTGGAGCAACAATTTACTTTATTAAATTTGTTTACTTATGGATATTATCGAACGGTATCGAACACTAGACTCGCTAGACTTTTGCCTGGCCTATCTTGACAATTTTGACGACTCTGCCACAGATGCATTAATTGCCATGCAGGATGCGAGACTCAAAACAGCAAAAAAAATCCGAAAAAAAGTCTCTTTTTTAATGACGGAGTGTTTCCAAAACATCATTCGACATACCGAGGATTCTGATCTAGATTTCGATAAACTATTTGTGGTTCAAAGTCAAAATGACGTTCACAATATCATTACAATTAATCCTGTTAGCTTAGCTAAAAAAGCTTCACTAGAAAAAAGTTTAGCCATGTTAGAAAATTTGAGTGAAGCTGAACTTAAACAAGTGTATCTAGATTCACTTACAGGGAATAGTTTCAGTTCCAAAGGAGGAGCAGGATTAGGTTTAATCGAAATGTTCAGAAAAACGAAACGAATGCCTCGCTTTGAATTTTATCCACTCTCTTCAGAGCTTGCAGCTTTTAAACTCGAATTAGACATCACGGAAGAAGGTATTAGCAATGAATCATCAAGTTTACCGGTAGAATTTTATCGAAATTTAATTGAAAACAGAGTGTTGATCATGCAAAAAAGCGACTTCGATCAAGACACAGTCATTTCACTTTTTGAACTCATTGAAAACAATCACGCCGATCCTTCATTAAATACTGCACGTAGCAAAAAACTCTATTTGCTCATTGAACTATTGCAAAACATGAGCACTA
>JALQVX010000012.1 GCA_023263555.1 Crocinitomix sp. | reverse complement strand
ACTTAAAATTAAGGAGATTAAGGAAACTTACTTTGACACCAATTTATTGGCACGAACAGAAGATCAGGTTGAATTTAAGCGTGAATCAATTGAGGTATATGGAGATAAAATTAAGACACAAGGAGAGCAATTACTCCTTTTGAAACAACAACGAGACCTGTACCTAACTCAATCCAAAATCAAAATTGAACAGACAAAATTGAAGGTTCAAAATGACAGTATTTCATATGTGGCAGCGAGCGTTAATTATCAAACAGCTCTCTATCAATATAATCGTCAAGACAGCCTCTATCGTCAAGGCCTAAAATCACTCACCGATTTAGAAGGCAAAAACCTGAAAGTTCAAGAAACCAAAGCCTATGAAATGGAAGCCAAAAACAAATGGCTAAACAGTCAGAATGAGCTTTTGAGTTTAAAGATAGAATTGACCAATATTGAGGTGAAATACCAATCAGATTACACTAAAATTCAATCCGACAGGTTTTCGACGATATCGGATAAACTGGACACAGAAACAAACTTGAGTAAGCTCGAAAATCAATACAGCAATTATGCTTATCGAAACGGGCTCTACTTTATCTTAGCACCGCAAGATGGATATATCACTAAAACGACCTCAACGGGAATTGGCGAACTCATAAAAGAGGGGGAAGAGATCCTCACATTGATGCCTGCAAATTATGATCTTGCAGTAGAAATGTATATCGATCCGATTGACCTACCTCTAGTCGATAAAGGAGAGGACGTTCGAATTCAATTCGACGGATGGCCTGCAATTGTATTTTCTGGATGGCCAAATGCGAGTCAAGGAACCTATGGAGGAATCGTATACGCAATTGATCAATACATCAGTCCAAATGGCAAATATCGTATTTTAGTCGCTCCAGATCCAAATGATCATCCTTGGCCAAAAGCACTTCGTTTCGGATCGGGAACGTCTAATATGGTCCTTCTTAAAGATGTTCCGATCTGGTATGAATTATGGCGAAATATTAACGGTTTCCCTCCAGATTTTTATAAAACGAGTGAACCTATAAAAGAAAAAGCAAAATGATCTTATTCTGGCGATATACTCTATTATTCGGCTCTTTATTTTGGCTGAGTTTTATAACCTGGGGACAAGATTCAACCTCTACTTTTACGCATCTTGAATTCTTGAAGATTGTGAAAGAACACCATCCGATTTCCTATCAAGCGAGTTTAAAGGAGGAACAGGGGGAAGCTTATTTGCAAAAAGGAAAAGGTGGCTTTGATCCAAAACTTTATGGACAGGCAAATCAAAAATATTTTGATGGAAAAAACTATTATAGCCATCTTAACTCTGGTCTAAAAATTCCGACTTGGTTTGGTATGACCTTTGACGGGGGATACGAGAACAATTCGGGAGAGCGTCTTAATCCAGAATTGTACACACCCGCAAACGCAGGCCTTTTCTATGCAGGTGTAACAATGTCTTTAGGTAAAGGATTATTCATTGACCAACGTAGGGCAGAATTACAGCAAGCGCGGGTTTTCCAACAATTGACAGAAGTTCAACGTCGGTTAATCATGAACCAATTGGTTTTTGATGCTTCAATCGCCTATTGGGATTGGTTCAAAGCATACCATAAAGTAGCCGTTTACGAAGAAGCAACGGAAAATGCGATTTTTCGATTAGACGGGATTAGAGCGAGCTGCGCTATGGGCGACCTCCCTGCCTATGATACCTTAAAAGCCCTGATTCAAGTACAGGACCGACAACTCAAGTTAGAGCAATCACGATTGGACTTGTTGAATAAGAAGAGTCAACTCGAAATCTTTCTTTGGCAAGATGGTTTTGTCCCCCTAGAATTAAGCGAAATCCTTATTCCTGAAACCTGCGAAAACATCATCCCTTCATTACCAGAAATTAATGCTATGGGAGGCATAGATACCCTGGTGATGAATCATCCTGAAATGCTCCAAATACAATATGGTATTCAGCTCAGTGAAATAGATTATCGCATGAAAAAGGAAGCCCTAAAACCAACCTTAGACTTAAAATACAATGCCTTGTCAACTACAGCTGAGGGGGGATTAATTGAGACCTACACCATCAATAACTACAAATGGGGGGCAGAATTGAGTTATCCGATTTTTACACGAAAAGAAAGAGCAGACGTGCAACTAACCGCTTTAAAACTTCAAGAACAAGAGGCCAAAATGCATGACAAAGCAGCGCAATTAGGCTATAAAATTGAAGCGACACATAATTCTTGGACAAGTTCTGCTCTTCAGATCGAAATTTATAAAGAATCAGTCCTAAATTATAGGCTGTTATTTAACGCTGAGTATACCCTTTTTAACCTAGGAGAAAGCTCACTCTTTTTAGTCAATGCGCGAGATCAAGCCATGATTGAAGCACAACTAAAACTTATTGATCTTATCGTGCAGAATTATGCAAATAATGCCTCATTCAATTATCAAATCATACGTTTTTAATCAAAAAAAATATGGAAAGTTCATTTTATAAATTTTACAAAGAAGTTTTACTAAAAGTTAGCTTTAGCCAACAACTCTTGCGAAAAGAACTAAAAAAAGGACTTCAATATTTAAATAAAGAAGAAAAGTCAAAACTTTTACGTTGGACAAAGAAAACATTTGGGACGCTGGGAAGAAGGACTGAAAGTTAAAAGAATTGTGTTAGAATTTACAGGTTAAAAAGGCTTTTTGAATTCCACGGCATAATAAAATATAGAAAACTTGACTTTACCATTTTATTAGGCGTATCTTTGCCGAAAAAACCTAATTTATAAATACACTAAAACATTTATCACTTGCCTTAACACTAATGTTGGGCTTCATTTCAACAGGATACGCTCAAGCGACACCTCTTTATGTGGGCTTTAATTATAATTCTCAGTACGCATTGTTGGATACTACAGGTGGAGCCTACTCAATTGTTGAGTACCGCGACCTAATTAGCCCTTTAGATGATGTAAGCGGATGCTATGGACTCGCCTTACACCCGATCACAAAAGAAATGTACATTCTGTATCAATTGAACATGGATGATGCGCCCAACAGAAGATTAGGCATATTAGATTCCCTTACTGGAGATATTTCAAATATTGGATTTGTTGGAAACATGACCGATATTGCTTTTCAAAATACGAACCTTTACGGTATTTCAGGAAGCTATTCAGGACATGGTATCTATTCAATTGATATTACAGATGGAACCACAAGTTTATTGTTAAGCCCTTCAACAGACAATGAGGCTGGAGCCTTAACG
>JALQVX010000380.1 GCA_023263555.1 Crocinitomix sp. | reverse complement strand
TCATGAATCTTTGGATGCGCTTCAAATTGAGGCCGACGATATCGTTATTGACGTAACGTATGGCGGCGGAGGTCATTCGAGTGAAATTCTAAATCGCCTTGGTGAAGACGGAATTCTGCTTGCGTTTGATCAGGATGATGATGCGTTGGCAAATAAAATTGATGACGAGCGTCTTCTGTTTGCAAATTCCAATTTCCGTTTCATGATCAATTTTGTTCGCTACTATGATGTCATGGGGGTGGATTCGATTTTGGCTGATCTTGGCGTTTCTTCTCATCAATTCGACGCAGGTGATCGCGGTTTTTCTATTCGTGAGGAGGGGGGGTTGGATATGCGTATGAATCAGAATGCATCTCTTACGGCACATCAGGTGGTAAATCATTATCCAGACAAGGAATTGTATCGGGTTTTTAATTCATATGCTGATTTGAATAATGTGCACAAAGTGGTGCAAACGATTCTAAAAGCACGCCGCGAAAAGTTGATTGAAACCACAAAGGAATTGGTCGATTTAATGCGTGAATTAGTCAAAGGAAATAAGCAAACACAATTTTTAGCACAAGTTTTTCAAGCGATTCGCATTGAAGTGAATGATGAGATGGGTTCGCTAATGGATTTTCTTGAGCAATCGGTGCAAGTGCTTCGTCCCGGTGGTCGTTTGGTGGTAATTGCTTATCACTCAATCGAGGATCGTTTGGTAAAGAATTTTATGCGCAGTGGGAATTTTACAGGGGAATTGAATAAGGATGTTTTTGGGAGGGTCTTGAAGCCATTGAATGTGGTGAACAAAAAACCAATCATCCCTACTGCTGAAGAGATTGAGCGAAATCCACGTGCGCGAAGTGCTAAGATGAGAATTGCTGAAATAGAGGAAGAAGAATGAGTGGGAATAAATTCATAGATCAACAAGAGGTCGTGGCAAGAGAAGCGCTTGAATCATTGCAGGATAAACCTGCTCGAGAGGATAAGCAAGTTGCTTCTGCACAGTCGCGCCGAACTTTTGTGCAGATCATGAATGGGGAGTTTTTATCACGAGACAATTTTGTGAAAAATCTGCCATTTGTGTTCTTCTTGGGTTTCCTTTTGGTGGTGCTGATTGGATGGGGATATTATGCAGAAACAGTGACTAAAAGAGAGGTTCAATTGGAAAAAGAATTGGGGGAATTGAATTCAGAGTACTCAACATTACGGAGTATTTATAATGAGCAAAGAGGGCGTCCAACTGTAGCGAATAGGTTGTTGGGGACGGGGGTTGAGGAGAGTTTGATTTTTCCTCGAAAAATAAGGGTAAGAAAATACGTTTTTGAAGGTGGAAGATAAAAAGCAAATAATGCTGAAATCGTACGTTTTGTACATTCTTGTCGCTATTGCCATGCTGGCGGTAGTTGGCCGCGTTATTGCTATTCAGTACGGTGATGTAGTGCCTGCGCCGATCGTGTCTGTTGCGGATACCACGAATTTAGATGAAATTCCAATGCGTATTGATTCTATTCAGCCCATGCGCGGACGGATCTTGTCTGATGATGGAAGTGATTTGGTGACTTCTGTGCCTTTCTATAATTTGCATGTTGATCTTTCTGTCATCTCTGATAAATTATTTAAAGAAGTCGATTCGTTGGCCTATAATTTGTCAATCGTATTTCCTGAAAAAACAAAGGACGAATGGCAACGGGCACTTCTTAAAGGACGTGCTGATAAGAGTCAATATTTCCCCTTGCAGAATAATGTGAAATATACAGTTCTTCAACAGGTTCGTGAATTCCCAATTTTAAAAGAAGGCAAATACAAAGGTGGTTTTATTGAGGAAAAGTTCTCAAAACGTCAAATGCCTTATGGTCAATTGGCAGAACGTACCTTAGGTTCTAAACGTGAAGGCGCAAGAGACGTTGGTTTGGAAGGTGCTTTTGATCGCTATTTAGCGGGTGAATTTGGTTTGGTGGCAAAACAGTATTTGAGTAATGGTTGGAAACCTGTTTCGGGCGATTATATTAAAGATCCTGTTCCGGGTGCTGATGTGATTACATCTCTGGATATCGATATTCAAGATGTGGCTGAAAATGAGTTAAAGAAACAATTGGAAGAGCAAAAGGCACTTTATGGATCGGTTGTATTGATGGAGGTGGAGACCGGATTTATTAAGGCTATTGCGAATTTAAAACGTGCAGAAGATGGGGAATATTACGAGTCGTATAATTATGCGGTAGGTCGTAAAACAGATCCTGGTTCGACGTTTAAGTTGGCTACGTTAATGGCCTTGCTGGAGGATGGTAAAGTTTCGATTACTGATTCGGTTAATGCTGTTGGTAAGTATGAATTTTATGATCAAAGTTTTGTCGATACAAATCCATGGGGATATGGAAAGATTACGATTCAAAATGCTTTCGAAGTGTCGTCAAATGTCTTTTCTAAAATTGTAAATCAAGCGTATTATAATGATCCTCAAAAATTTGTTGATCGCCTGAAGTCTTTTGGATTGGGTAGACCATTAGGGTTGGATATTGCAGGTGAGCCAACGCCAATTCTTAAGAATGTTGGTGAAGATGGTTGGTCTGGCATTACACTTCCTTGGATGTCTATCGGATATGAGGTTGAAATGACGCCGATACAAATATTAGCCTTTTACAATGCGGTTGCCAATAATGGTGAATATGTGAAGCCACAATTTGTAACGGAAATTAGACGCGACGGGCAAATTATTGAAACGTTTGAAAAGGTGGTAATTAATCCTCAAATCTGCTCGGATGCAACGGTTAAAGATCTTCAAAAATGTCTCGAAGGGGTTGTTGAACGCGGAACGGGTAAAGATTTAAAAAGTACCAATTTTAAAATTGCTGGTAAGACCGGAACGGCGCGTTTGGCAAATGGTTCTGAAGGATATTCTAATTTTTATCAAGCTTCTTTTGCGGGCTACTTTCCTGCTAATGATCCAAAGTATTCATGCATTGTTGTGATTGCTGGTCCAACAAAGCAGATTTATGGGGCGCAAGTGTCGGGAACTGTGTTTGCAAGTATTGCCAATAAAGTCTACTCTTCTTCTTTGCAATATCACCCCGATTATAATGGAGCGCCTCGATCGCGTCAAAATTTACCTACAGTGAAAGCGGGTGTTGCTTATGATACACGCCTTGCGCTTGAAGGAGCGGGAGTGAAGTATGCAAATCAAGCATCTGAAGCGGAGTATGTGATTACGAAAAAAGTGGAAGATGGTTCTGCTTTAACGGTGAATCAAAGAAGTATGGAGCCGAATAAGGTGCCAAATGTAGTGGGAATGACCTTGAATGATGCGGTTTTTCTGCTTGAGACTAAGTATAAATTGAAAGTGAAAGTAACGGGTAATGGCAGGGTGATGAGTCAATCCATTGCGGCGGGAACAACACTGATAAAAGGTGAAATCATTAACCTCATTTTAAGTTAATGGAAAATTTACAAAACATATTATATAAAGTAGGTCTCGTGGCAGTTCACGGATCGCTTGATGGGCAAATCGATCAAGTTGAATTTGATTCGCGTGCGGTGAAATCAAATACTGTTTTTGTGGCCGTTCCCGGGACAAAGGTTGATGGGCATTTGTTTATCGATAAAGCAATTGATTTAGGCGCTGTTGCGATTGTATGCGAAATTCTTCCAACTGAATTGAAGGAAGGAATTACCTATGTTCAGGTTAAAAACGCGCATCAAGCACTGGCCTTACTGGCGGATAATTTTTACGGAAATCCGTCTAAGGAATTGAAATTAGTTGGAATTACAGGGACTAACGGTAAAACGACAACGACAACACTTTTACACGAAATTTTTACAGAACTTGGTTATAAGGCTGGCTTATTGTCTACTGTCGTGAATAAAATAGGAACGACTGAAGTGCCTGCGACGCATACAACTCCAAATCCTGTTGCCTTAAATGCATTGCTGCGTGAAATGGTAGATCAAGGTTGTTCGTATTGTTTTATGGAAGTGAGTTCTCATGCCATTCATCAAAACCGTATCGCAGGTCTTGACTTTGATATCGCTGGGTTTACGAATATTTCACACGATCATTTGGATTACCACAAGACGTTTAAGGAATATATCTACGCCAAAAAAATGTTCTTTGATGATCTTAAATCATCTGCTGTCGCGATTGTAAATGAAGACGATTCGAATGGGTTGGTGATGGTGCAAAATTCAAACGCCATTGTGCGCACCTTTGCGCTAAAGACGGTCGCAGACTATAAGGTGAAAATCATTGAAAACTCTTTTTCTGGTTTGGTCTTAAATATTAATCAACACGAGTTGTGGACCAATTTGATCGGTGGTTTTAATGCCTATAATTTATTGTTGGTGTATGCGGTTGCGGTTGAATTGGGACAGGATGAAATGGAGGTGTTGCAATGCATCAGCAAGTTGAAATCGGTTGAAGGTCGTTTTGAGCAATTTATTTCACCTACAGGTGTAGTTGCAATTGTTGACTATGCGCACACACCTGACGCTTTAAAAAATGTATTGTCAACTATTCAAGCTGTCCGCACACGAAATGAGCAAGTAATTACGGTGGTTGGTTGTGGTGGTGATCGCGATAAAACAAAACGTCCTCTAATGGCCGAAATTTCGGCTGAACTAAGTGATAAGGTCATTTTAACATCTGATAATCCACGTTCGGAGGATCCTGAAGTGATTATCAATGAAATGAAAGTGGGCGTGCCTGCTGAAAAAACCGCAAAAGTAATGGCAATTACAAAGCGTGAAGAGGCTATAAAAGTGGCGTGTACACTTGCTGTTAAAGGAGATATCCTTCTAGTGGCGGGAAAGGGTCATGAAAAATATCAAGAAATTAAAGGAGAGCGTTTTCCATTCGACGACTTTGCTCTCGTAGTAGAAACCCTTAAAAACCTGAATAAATAATGTTGTATTCACTGTTTACATATCTGCATGAACAAGGCGTGCCGGGCGCAGGTCTATTCAATTTTATCTCTTTTAGAGCGGCAATGGCGATAATTACGTCGCTTCTTATTTCAATGGTCTTTGGTAAACGCATCATTCGTATGTTGTTGAAGCAACAAATTGGTGAGTCGGTTCGTGACCTTGGATTAGAGGGTCAAAAGGAAAAGGAGGGAACACCTACAATGGGTGGCTTAATTATCTTGGCGTCTATCCTTATTCCAACGTTGCTTTTTGCAAACCTCAATAATATTTATGTCATCATCATGCTACTTTCTACTGTGATGTTGGGGTCAATTGGGTTTATTGATGATTATATCAAGGTCTTTAAAAAGAATAAGCAAGGTTTAGCAGGTCGTTTTAAAGTTGTTGGGCAAATTGCTGTGGGAATCATGGTGGGCTCCATTCTTTACTTCCACCCTGATGTACAAGTGCACGAAGAAGTAGCACTAAACGCAGTGATTGAAAATAGTACGGATGTATCTCATCTGCATGTTTCTGAAAATAATCCAGAAGGAACGCGCTGGGTAAAAACCAAGGATATGACTACAACGATTCCTTTTGTAAAAGGGAATGAGTTCAATTATAACTGGTTGATTGGTGATACAAACAAGAGTTTTGGCTGGTTATTGTTTATTCCAATTGTCATTTTCTTAGTGGTTGCTATTTCAAATGGTGCCAATATGACGGATGGTTTGGATGGGCTAGCAACTGGAACGTCTGCAATTATCGGAATTGCCTTGGCCATTTTTGCCTACGTTTCTGGTCACGTCGAATTTGCGGATTATCTCAATGTCATGTATATCCCATACTCATCTGAACTCGTGATTTTTATCTCGGCTTTCATGGGGGCTTGTATCGGTTTCTTATGGTATAACTCTTATCCTGCTCAAGTTTTTATGGGAGACACTGGAAGTTTGGCACTCGGGGGAATCATTGCTGTGTTCGCTATCGTGATTCGTAAAGAATTATTAATTCCCGTTTTATGCGGTGTCTTCATTATTGAAAACTTATCGGTAGTGATGCAAGTGGGTTGGTTTAAATACACGAAAAAGAAATACGGTGAAGGACGAAGGATCTTCAAAATGGCGCCCTTACATCACCATTTCCAAAAACTCGGAATGCACGAATCGAAAATTGTATCACGGTTTTGGATTATCGGTGTGCTCCTCGCAGTAATCACAATTGTAACACTAAAATTAAGATAGATAGAGTGTCTAAGTAGCAAACACAAACAACTCTAAGATTAAAGACTAACAACTAACAACTCTAAGACTA
>JALQVX010000283.1 GCA_023263555.1 Crocinitomix sp. | reverse complement strand
CTGCACCAGTTACTCCCGTCTTAAGGTCGGTGTGACAAGTAATATTCGCAAGTGTATTGTCTTTGTCCGAACCGGTGATTTTTTCTTTCGCCACCATACGATCCAAATTAGAGCCAATTTTTGCGATTGCTCGATCTAAATTTGATTGTGAAAGATCAACGAGATTAACTTTATAACCGTTTTGTGCAAATACATGCGCAATTCCATTTCCCATTGTTCCCGCACCAATAACTGTAATTTGTTTCATATATTTTTTATTTAATTGAAGTCTCCAACAAAGATAGTATTTTAAGGGAAGCAAATTGAGATTTTAACTGTACGAATGCTCGACTCTTTCAATCAAATAATAGACGCTTCATTTTTTTTGAATCTAGTCAGTTGAGATTCACTAAATTTGAACCGTGGAAGAAGAGAAAGAATCTAAAAATAACGGAACAACCATTTTATTATTGGGTGTCTTATCGGCTGTGCTTTCAATGCCGCTCTTTATCTTATTGTATAAATACTTTCCTGTACTCGAGATTGGTGGTCTACGTCTCGATCATATCCTCTTGTTCCTCGCTATATTTTTTGCCACGTATTATTTGTTGAAAAAGATGCGGTTGGTCGTTTATGGTATTTTAATCGCGGGACTTGTAGTGCTTACTATTACTAATTTTTCTAATGTGTATACACTCGAAAATTTATACCATGACTATTCACAATTACTCTTTGATCTCTCGGAAAATTCACTTCGTCAAAAGTTTCAATCGAACGATACTTTTTTTAAGAAAGAAAAAGAATTGCGAGAAGCTATTGACTATAAGGATCCTGAAGTCCGAAATTATTCAACCAGTATTGCTGTGAAAAACTTTCAAGAGGATGCTCATCTTTCTAAAAATAGAAAATGGGTGCAGTATTTCAGTGTTTTTAAAGAAATTTACACGCATTGGGTTTATGTTTTTGATCCCGTAAATGAAGATTATTATTCGAATGCCTCTAATACAATAAAACAATTAAATGATGATAATCTTTTTAAGGGAGATTGTGACGATTATTCGATCATGATGGCTGCTGCTATTAAGTCAATTGGCGGGGAAGTTCGACTCGTTCGCACATCATTAGTCCAAAATGGTAAAACAATTGGTCATATGTATCCCGAAGTCAAAATAGGTGATGAAAAAGACCTTGAAATGGTTGTTTACTTGTTGAAAAATGTATTTTTTAGTGAAGAATCAAAAGGTAAATCCATTTTCTATTTTGAGGATAATAAAGGTTTTGTTTGGCTCAATTTTGATTACAATGATAATTATCCCGGAGGTAAATACATGAGTCCTGTTCGTGAAAGCGAAATAATCATTTAGGTAGACTAAATTTTAAGATTATTCTTGTTATTTCAAAAAGAAGTTGTAAATTATTCCAAATGATAAAGGTATGGAATTGAGCAACTTTAACTTCTCCTGTCCTCACTGCCACCATACTGTTGTTAAAAATGATAGTATTGAATTGGTTACCAATCGCTTTTCGGGTGAGCAAGGATTAATTCGCATGGACTCTAAAATCGGAAATTACTCTTTCGAGCATATTCCCCCGTTATCCTTCACCGAAGGTGAGAGCATTCGTTTTTCATGTCCATTTTGTGCGGCTAATTTAACGGCTGAAGATTATCCGGATTACGCTCTATTGACAATGGATATGGGGAATGGAATCAAATTTGACGTTATTTTTTCGCGAATAGCAGGTAAACGCGAAACACGCATTATTACAGAAGATGGAATAGAAACGTATACGGGATAATCAAATAATTGTTCGTACTCTCCGGATAATAATTTTAAATTAATAGATTGCTGTTTCTCCTCATTATTTCCCTAATTCAACTTACATTCGTCTACATTAACTAAAGTCGTTATCGTGAAAAATTATTTCTATTTGATTTTTATTGGTTTCCTGTTATCGAGCTGTTCTGGTTCTAAAGAAACGAATCAAGGAGACCATGTTCAAATTAATCCTGAATTTGCTCAATATATCTCGGCCTTTACGGGCGGAACAATTGCTTCAGATGCCCCAATTAAAGTTCAGTTTAACCAACGGATTGAAGAGGAAAAACAATTGACAGATGTGGATTTATTTACATTGTCACCAGCTGCCGAAGGTTCAGTTAGTTGGATTGATGATCAAACAATAGCCTTTACGCCGACTGAGCCGCTGGTGGCAGGAATTCGTTATAAAGCGGCTGTAAATATTGGAGAAATCATTGATGTCAAAGAAGATTTATCGGTTTTTGAATTTAATTTCAGAACCATTAAAAAGAATTTTAACGTTGAGATTGAACGCTTTCAATCGTATAGCGAATCTGATTTTTCGAAACAGCGACTGATTGGACAAATTTCATTTACAGGAAGTGTAGATAGCGCAAAAGTAGGTGCAATCATTTCAGCTACTCAAGAAGGTAAACCTCTTACTGTAAAGACAACGCAGCAGAGTGAGAATGTCTACGGCTTTACAATTGAAAACATTGAAAGAACAAATGTCCGAACAAACCTGGTTATTAGTTGGGATGGCTCGCCTATGGGAATCGATAAAATAGGGGATAAGAAGATTAAAATTCCGGGTAAAGATGAGTTTGTTGTGATGGATTATGAGGTTTTTCATGCTCCCGTTCAATACATTAAACTTCATTTTTCGGATCCCTTGAGTTCTTCTCAATTTCTCGAAGGACTGATTTATTTGAAGGAACATGATGTCACACTGGTCGCTGACGGACAGGTGGTCATGGTTTATCCGAATGAAAGAATTATTGGAAAGGATCGATTAGAGATTTCTGCAGGAATCCAAAATACAAAAGGCGATCGATTAAACTCGAACGAAACTTTTAAACTCTATTTTGATGACATTGCTCCTGAGCTAGAACTTGTTGGAGATGGTAATATCGTTCCCAAAACTTCAACTGCTCATTTCCCCTTTTCAGCCATTAATCTGTCCGCAGTAGATCTAACAATAACAAAGATCTACGAAGAAAATATGATCCAATTTTTGCAAGTGAATAATTATGATGGTACCTATCAATTGCGCCGTGTTGCCCGCGAGGTTTATGAGGAGCAAGTGGACCTTAATCCGGATGGAGACTTAGACTTGCATAATTGGAATAATTTTTCAATTGATTTGTCAAAGTATGTTGATGTAGATCTTGGAGCGATTTATCGTGTAGAATTAAAGGCTAAAAAAGAATATTCGATTTATACCTGTTCGGATGGACAACCGAAAGATGAATCACTTACACCATTTAGTTTTACTGCGTCTAATGAGCCATGGAGCGAGTCTGATTGGGAGTCGGGTTATGATTATTATGATTACGACTATTATTATGATGATTACGATTATGAAACCTATTATAAGGATCGTAAAGATCCTTGTAAGGATGCCTTTTATTCGAATTTATCGATCGCTCGAAATATTTTAATTTCTGACTTTGGCATCATTGCGAAAGCCGGAGCGGATAAGTCTATGCACGTCGTGTTGACCGATCTTACTTCAACAGAGCCAATTTCAGGTGCGAAAATCACTTTTTATGATTTTCAACAGCAAGTATTAGGAGAAGATAAATCGAATAGCGAAGGGATGTCAATCACACATTTGGATCAAAAACCTTTCGTATTAATTGTTGAAAAAGACGGTCAAAAAGGCTATCTAAAATTGAAAGATGGAGAAAGTTTATCCTTAAGTAAATTTGACGTTGCTGGAGAAACGGTGCAGCATGGTATAAAAGGATTTATATACACTGAACGCGGAGTGTGGCGTCCGGGGGATAGTGTCTATGTTTCATTTATGCTGGAGGATAAGGCCGATTTATTGCCCGCTAGTCACCCACTTACTTTTCAGTTGATTAATCCAAAAGGTATCGTTGTGGATGAACAAATCGCCACACAATCGATCAATGGTTTATATGATTTTAGAACAACAACGAATCAAGAAGACCTCACAGGAAACTACAGCGTTCGAGTAGGGGTTGGGAACAGGTCTTTTTATAAATCTATAAAAATTGAAACGGTTAAGCCAAATCGTTTAAAAATAGACCTTTCATTCAATTCAGAGATCTTAACGTCAAAAGTAGATCGCAAAGTGAACATGGAGGCGAAATGGTTGCACGGTGCAATTGCAGGAGATTTGAATACCAAGGTTGACGTGCATTTAACAGCTACTCAGACGGCATTTAAAAAGTATCCTGGTTATGTGTTTGATGATCCGCTTAAGGAATTCTCTGCCGAAGATAAAACGATATTCGAAGGTAAATTAAACGCAGAAGGTAAAGTAAGTTTTGATCATGGAATAGAGCTTTCGAACGCTTCCCCAGGTATGCTTAAAGCGTATTTTACAACGAAAGTATTTGAAAAAGGGGGAGATTTTAGTATTGACAGGACTTCTGTCGTTTATTCTCCTTATGATGAATATGTTGGACTCAAAGTACCCGAAGGTGATTTGTACGGAGGAGCGCTAGTCACGGATAAAAATCATCTAATCGATATTGTTACGGTAAATGAAACAGGAAAACCGGTTGATGGAGACGTCAATGTTTCAGTTTATAAATTAGAATGGAGATGGTGGTGGGATAGTTATGATAACGATTTAGCAAGCTATATCGCTCGAACAGGAACGGTTCCTGTGTCTCAATCTAACTTGCGCACAAATGGAGGAAAGGCACAGTATAAATTTAGAATCGATCAACCGGAGTGGGGTAGATATCTCGTCCTCGTGACAGATGAAAATTCAGGCCACGTAACCGGGCAAATTGTTTTTGTGGATTGGCCGTATTATGCACGCTCTAATCGGAAGGATGCTGAAAACGCAACCATGCTCACTTTTGCTACTGACAAAGAAAATTATA
>JALQVX010000185.1 GCA_023263555.1 Crocinitomix sp. | reverse complement strand
CGTTTTAATTGTGATGCGAAGACTCAGTGGAATATTAATAATATCGTGCTTTATCAGTCTAATTGGATGGGCTGGTAAACTGGACAAGGCATTTCAAGCATTGGATATTTACAATTATTTTGATGCCAAAGTTTTTTTTGAAAAATCTTTAAAAAAAGATGAAGTCGCAGCATCTTATGGATTAAGTATTATCTATTATCGTTCTGATAATCCTTTTTTCAATTTGGATAGTGCCCGAACGTATGTGTTGCGTGCATCAACTCAATACAGTGATCTTCCGGAAAAAAAGAAGATTAGATACAAGGAATTAAATATTGATAGTTTGGCGATCTACGAACAACGCACGAAAGTTGGGCATGCACTTTATGAACGAGTCAAACTTAATCATACTGTATTAGCGTATCAACGTTTTATCGATCAAAATCCATGGAGTGATCAAATCGATTCTGTCATCTATTTTAGAGATCACCTTGCTTTCGAATTGGCACAAGAATCTAATAAGTCTGACGTTTTTGGTGCTTTTATTCAGTCTTATCCTACGTCTGAATTGCTGAAAGAAGCTCAGTCGGCATTTGATCGATTAACCTATCAAGAGCAAACAGTGAACAATAACTTTATTGATTATGTTTCTTTTGTAAAAAACTTTCCAAAAAGTCCCTATCGTGCAGACGCAGAGGATCAAATTTATCAGATCTATACTAAAACAGGTAGTTTAGAAGCCTACAAAAATTTCATTGCGACCTATCCTGACAATCGAAATGCTTCTGTTGCGTGGAAAAAAATGTTTAACACCTATTTGCAAAATGATTATTCAAGCATCAGTATTCAAGCTTTTATGGAGGAATTTCCGGATTATCCATTTCAAGACGAACTTGCAGATCAGTTGGCACGAATAGAGCGTGTTTTATACCCGATTAAGAAAAGGAATAAATGGGGTTTTATAGATGAAAACGGCGAAGTTTATATTACGCCTAAATACGAGAGTGCAGAGCCTTTTTATGAAGGGTTGGCAATTGTGGCATTGGATGGCAAATATGGTTTTGTTGATAAAGCAGGTGAATTAATTATTGACGCGATTTATGATGATGCATACCGTTTGAATGAAGGTCATGCTGTGGTGGAAATTGGCGAGAAGTGGGGTTTAGTGAATCGAAATGGTGAATTTGTCATTCAACCAATTTATGACGATTTAGGCAATCTCACGGAAGGTTTCTGTTATTTTGCGGAGGGTGATTCTTATGGTTATTTTGATCGAAAAGGTATTGTAAGGCTGAAAGCGCAGTACAGCTCGGCTGAAGATTTTAAAAAGGGAAAAGCCATTGTGAGTCGTCAAGATAATTATGGATTGATTGATGAGTTTGGCACGACGTCAATTCCTTTTTTATACGAGCGTCTTGTACGTTATAATGATACGCTTTATGCGGCACTTTTTGATAATGTATGGGGACTTTTATCGGATAAGGGAGATACGATCGTTCCGTTTAGTTTTGACTTTATTGGAAGGTTCCATGATGGACGGGCTATTGTAGAAATGGACGATCAATTTAACTATATTAAAACCAATGGCGAATTGGTTTTGGTTGAATGGTTAGAGACGTATGCAGAATTCAGACAATTAGCAATTTTTGTAAATGGCTATGCACGCATACAAATTGAAAATAAATACAATTTGATGGACATCAACGGCAAAAAATTATTTGCGTCTGATAAAGAAGATGTTGGTTTTTACAGTGATTTTATTGCGCTAAAAAAAGGCGATAAATGGGGGTATGTCACTAAATCAGGAGCGCCATTAATTGGATATAATTTTACATCCGCTTTATCTTTTAAAGGGGGGTATGCAAAGGCTGGTGGTGCGCCATTGGTGGGAATTATCAATAAACGCGGGGAGTATGAGGTTGAACCTTATTTTGAACGTATTGAATTCTTCAATGATTCGATTTTGATTACAAAGAGCAGGGGGAATTTTGGTTTACTCGAAACGAACGGGGATACTTTACTCGATTTTAAGTTCGTCAAAATTGAACCTTTTTCTGAAGAAATCGTTCGATTAGAGACAAGAGAAGCTATTTTCTATTATAGCTTGAAAACAAATAAATTTATACGTAAAGAGGAAGAGTAGTGGAGCGATTTTTAGAATACATAGAGCGTTATAAGTTTGCGATAATTGGGACGGTATTGGTTCATTTGTTCATCTTTACTTCTTCCAATATGTTTACCTTGGACAGTCCATACCATTCTCGTTTTGCGGAAGAGGAATCCCCAACCGAAATAGAATTGGAATCGGATGAAATTGAACTTGATCCTGCCTTGTTGGAGATGTTAAATCAACAAAATTTAGCGAATAACACCGAGTTGGTTAATCAAATAGCGGATCAAAACGATAGACGGGAGAAATCGTATGAAAATTACTCGGAGCAAGAACTAGAACAACAAGTTTTGGAAGAAGCGCGGGCATTGGAACAACAATATTTTGATGAGTGGGCAGCTACGCATGGTGATGGTGAAGGTGCGCCTCCAAAACAAGCACCGACAGAACTTAAAAATACGGAGACACAGACAAAACGAAATGATCAACCAAAATCTGACTTTAATGAAAGCGCCCAAAACGCTTTTGCAGGTCAGGTTATGGTTTCTTTCAATTTAAAAGATCGCAAAGCGCATTCACTTAAAATTCCTGGATATACCTGCAATGGTTCTGGAACCATAGTCGTGGATATTAAAGTGGATCGCAGTGGAAATGTAAAGAGTGCAACTTTTAACACAGGGCTCTCTCAAAACGCGACGGAGTGTATGATTGAAAAATCATTGAAGTATGCAAAAATGGCGCGCTTCAATTTAGATGACACTGCGCCCGCTTTAGCGAGCGGCTCAATTACGTATAAATTTCAAGGGCAATGACACTGAAGGACTTTGTGCGTAAGTTAACTCCTAATCGTTTGCTTGAATGGAATCGGAAGCGTAAGAAGATCAAACGAAATACAGCACTTTCTAGGCGTGCTAAAACCGGTGAAAGTATCTCAATAGAAAGTTTAGTTAAGGATTTTCAAAAAGCTGGTTTACAAATAGGTGACTCCGTTTTAGTGCATTCGAGTTTAAGTCGAATTGGTCACCTCGAAGACGGTCCAAAAACCGTGGTAGATGCCCTTCTTCATGTGGTGGGAATTGAGGGTACAATCCTAATGCCTACCTCTCCAAATAATGTTTATCAATTGAATTATATTCGAAATACACCCTACTTTGATGTCGTGAATTCTCCGTCAAAAACTGGCGCAATTACCGAGTATTTTAGAAAATTACCTGGTGTTGTTCGCAGTTTACATCCAACCGAACCGGTCTCGGCCTTTGGTCCAATGGCAGACTATTTTGTAAAGGATCATTTTAATGAATTAACCCCGTATACAAGTAAAAGTCCTTTTTATAGAGTGTCTGAGCAAAAGGGAAAGATTTTATATATCGGTGTTACATTGGACATGGCTGGAACGAACCTACATACGCTAGAAGATGCCGTTGATTTTAAATTTCCCGTCTATGCGGATGAAGTTTTTGAGATTGATGTGATCGACTATGCCGGTGTAAAACACAAGGTAAAAACTAAGGTTCACAACCCCGTTTATTCAAAAAAACGAAAATGCGACGCACTTATTCCAATCTTTGAAGAAAAAGGAGCATTAAGGCATGTGAAAATTGGAGAAGCTGAAACGTTAGTGGTAGACGCACAACGATTTTTTAATGTGATGATGGAGGAGTACCAAAAAAACGGCATCACTATGTATACACCTAAAGGAAGTTAGTTTAATGGATACGTTTAATTTGCCGTCGCCACTTGAGAAAATTGATTTATCATTCTTTCACCCTTTTAATACAAACCTCTTTATTAAGCGGGACGATCTCATCCATGCTGATATTTCGGGAAATAAATGGCGAAAACTAAAGCTGAACCTCGAGAAATTTAAACAAGGACGCTATGAATCCCTTTTGACCTTTGGTGGAGCTTATTCGAATCATATTGCTGCAACAGCGTCATTAGGTCAAATGATGGGTGTCCCAACCATTGGAATTATTCGGGGAGATGAACTAAACCCTCAATCGAACGATACATTGAAGAAAGCTGCTGTTGACGGAATGAACTTACATTTTGTCTCGCGAGAAGAATACAGTTGGCGTTACGAAGCCGATTATAAAAATGATTTGCGTGCTAAATTCGGAAATGTGTGGATAGTAGAGGAGGGTGGAGCAAATTTTTACGGTATGATGGGGTGTGCTGATATTATTCGTGAACTCACTGTGCAAGCCGACTATATAATTTTGCCTGCAGGAACAGGTACAACAACAGCCGGTGTATTGATGGCGGAGAATAGAGCAAAAATTATTGCTGTGCCCGCACTCGCCAACGGCGATTTCTTAAGAGAGGAAATCATGTCGCTATTGAGGTATGGTGGGCTTACTGATGAGGATATTGATGAAAAAAACGAACAACTTATTCTTCCAACCGAATTTGCTTTTGGAGGTTATGGAAAGTCTACTACAATGCTGATAGACTTCATGAATCAGGTGTATGAAGAAAGTGGATTGAAGTTGGATCAGGTCTATTCAGCAAAGGCCTTTTTTGCCCTCCACCGTTTAGTGGAAAGTGGTATTATTGAATCAGAAAAAACGGTTGTATCCATCCATACGGGGGGATTGCAAGGAAATCAATCCATAAAGGATAAGCTGATTTTTGATTAGTGACCTAGGTCTTTCAAATGAAAGATGGGTTTGTATTTTTCTTCGTTGAAGAACGTCTCAAACAATAAGAGGTA
>JALQVX010000177.1 GCA_023263555.1 Crocinitomix sp. | reverse complement strand
ATAAATCAAAATTTCAAATAAGATTTTTATCTTTAGCAACTGATTTTGAATGTAATGCTAAGTAGGTTAGTGAACTTCAATATCAACCAATGTCGTGCAACCTAATGGGGTGAATAATCGTCCCTAATTTGTGCGTAATTGTATGTTTGCTTTTTAGACCCCTTTTTATGATAAATAAGTTACACTCCCTCCCTAATTTAGTCCTGCTTTTTGGATTATTTTTTACCGTTAATTTTAGTTTTGGACAAGAAGATTGTACAAATGGAATTGATGATGATGGCGACGGTTTGATTGATTGTCTTGATCCAGATTGTATTGGTGATCCTGATGCTTGTCCTGCTTTTGCATTTCCCGGTAGTTGTCTCCCAATTGGATATATTCCTGATATTACAGGTACGGATGGTGGTTTTAAAACAGGTGGTTCTGTTGCAGATGTAACAATTTCAATTCCTGCCTCGACAAATCGTGCTTCCTTAATTATTCAAGGGGTATATCAACAGGCTCCAGTAGATGCGTTGACAGGTGTGAATGATTTAAATCACGCGCAAGAAAGAATCATTTGGGGACGTGTTGAGTTAGATTTAGACAACAACGAATCTTCAGGATGGGTAGAATATGCAGTAAATAACCACGAATCGAAACGTTTTTCTTGGGTGGATCAACCAATGGGTCCAGCAAGCACAGCTACGTACACACGCGTAGGTCATGATTTTTCTGAGTTGACAAATTTTGAATTTTCTTTTGATGCCGTTGGAACGAATTTGGTTATAGGTTGTGATGAGGCAGATATCGACATTTCATATTACAGTATTTTTTATGGTAATTTTGATTCACAAAGTTTAACAAGTACCCCTGGGGCGGATCCAACCCAATATCCTGTTTATTATGATGCAGGCGTGATGCCTGTAAATCTTACAGCTACTGTTGATCTTCTTCCAGGTGCTGATGCACCGAACTATATTCAAATCCGCGCCATTGGGATCAATCAAAACCGTTATGGTAATGGTGGGTTTTTAGTTCAAGATACCCGCGAAGAAGCTATGTCAATTAAATATATGATTATTGATATGGCGACTATGACGGCTTCTGGAAATATGACGGTTAATAATGGTAATATTCCTGATATGAATACTTCCTTTTCTTTCTCGGATTATGATGTAACCAGCGGTTTACCCATCACGGCAACAGCAACCTTGTTGGGTGATAGTGATGGTAATACAACTCCTCCTGATCAGATAGCTGTTTGTGATATGACACTGGAAATTGTCGGTGATCAATTAATTATGACGAGAAGCAATGAGCATGGTGCCGATTTTAATGAGATTTATTATGTCGAGTTTTTGCGCTATTCTGATCAACCCTATTCCTCAAGTTTTTATTTGACGCAAAACGCTTATAGCGGTCCTCTGGATATTGGATTTGATTATGGCGGTTCCAATGATGGTGTCAGTGTGGATGGTTTTGTCGATTTTATAATTCCTCCTGGGAGTAAAAGAGGTTATCTCGAAATTCGTGCAAACGGGCTATATAGTCCATTTTCCTTGGGAGATTATGTAGGGCCTGCAATGTCTAATACAAACCGTACGAACGGAAATCAAATGTATGCATTCACGGAAGTAAATTTTGATTTGGAAGAAACAACGGGTTATTTTGTTACGATTACGACCTCTACGGAACAACAATTATATGCTTGGCAAGAAATTCCAATTGATCCTGCCATTGATATCACTACGCTCGATATTTATGGGCAATTACCGAATAATGATGAACGGTTGAACTTCGAAATTATTCCACCTAATATCTTCCGTGTTCACCTGGAGAATGATAAAATTGCGTATGAAAGAATACTAAACATGACCTTTTTGGGGTCTAAAGTAAACCTGGTCTACAGCACGTTTGAGCAAAATGATGAGTTGACAACAGGTTGTGATAGTGTCCATATGCAAATGGAGATTTGTAATTCTGGTGGTGCCGATTTGACAGTACCAGTGCCGGTTTCTTTTTATACGGCTGATCCAACAACTGATCCAACAGCAATCTATTTACATACCACAGTTTATGATTTGGATATCGATCAAGGACAATGTGCTACCTTCAATTTTGCCGTGGATATTAGTGCGCTTGGTGGTGCCTTAACTGGTGATATCACAATTGTTTTAAATGATGATGGAAGTTTTGCAGGTGCACCAGGAACAGTTATTCCGGCGACTTTTGATGCGGGTGATTTAGCGAATCAAGACAGTGATGTCTTGGAGTGTGAGTACATTTATAATATTATCACTTCTGAATATACAATTACGCTGCCTCCACCTCCAACAATTACGTTTAATGAAGATTTATTCATCATTTGCCCTACTGAAGATGCCACGATTATTGCGACTGATGTGGATGGTACTTTTGGAGATTTAACCTATGAATGGTCTCCAGAGCCTGGTGCAACGGATGAAATTACGGTTTCTCCAGATGTAACAACGTGGTATTATTTATCGGTTACGGATGAGTGTTATACGGTAACGGATTCGGTGAAAGTCGAAATCGGTACCATTGATATTTCTTCGATTAATGTCATTGAAGCTGAAACATGTCCTGGCGTTCCAGGTGTTTTAGGGTCACTTACGATCGTGCCGGATGATCCCGATTGGATTTATACGCTCTCTGGTGGTGGTGATGTTTTTGGACCAACGGGTGTGAATACATTTACTGATCTAACAGGAGGAGTCTATTATCTACTGAATATTGTGGATGAAAGAGGATGTATGCTCGATACCGCAATTTATGTTGGGTTGGGAGACAATGAAGTGACAGCCAATTTTGTGATTGATAGTTTAAGAGATGTATCTTGTTTTGGTGCAAATGATGGCGGTGCTTATGTGTCTAATTTTAACGGTGGAATTACACCGCCGTATTCGGTTGTTTGGTCTACAATTGGCGGTCCGTTTGATGTGGTGACAGGTCTTCCAATTGGTGGTGCAGATGATATCGATAATTTGTTTGGTGCGACTTGGACGGTTACGGTCCTGGACGAAGAAGGATGTGCTTGGTCGCATCTCTTCACGATCAATGAACCAGATTTATTGACGATAGATATTATTTTTAATGATCCTACCTGTTATCAATTTTCTGATGGTTCTGTTACCGTTAATGCTTTTGGTGGTAATCCGGGTAAGATTTACGAAATTCGTGATGCCGACGGTACTTTATTAAATGCTGATAATTCAAACACGGCCAATACACTAGGGCAAGGGACTTATTATGTAACTGTGACAGATGAGAATGGATGTACCGCCTCTGGTGAAGTTACGCTAACTCACCCTGATCAACTGGATGTTTCGCTTAATTTAACGGATCCATTGTGTTATGGTTTAGCAACGGGACAAGCAGTTGTAACGGAAGTATTGAATTATGCGGGTGACGCTGGAGGTATTGGTTACTATTGGGTGCCTAACCCTCCAGGAACAAATGGAATTGGTGCGGATACATTGGTGAATTTACCGGCCGGAACATACGTATTAACGGTAAATGACGCAAACGGTTGTTCGAATACCTTTGATTTTACAATTAACCAACCTGATTCGTTGTACTGGACCGAGTTTGGATATCATCCTGCTTATTGCCGTCTTTATGATTATCAATCCGGTAATGGTGTTGTTTTTGGGGCAGCAGCTGGTGGAACGCCTGATTATACGTATCAATGGGATAACCTAGATGAAGAGACTTTTACAAATAGTTCAACATGGGGTGGTCTAAACCCAGGAACGTATCGTTTAACGGCTATTGATGATAATGGATGTATTCTTTCCGAAACATTGATTTTGGATTCTTTAAATCCAATCGCAGCCTTCACGGTTAATTCTGATCAATTAAATGGGGATCATAAAGGAACTGCAGATGTGGTTGTTTCTTTCGAAAATAATTCTGAAAATTTTGCGAATCCATTTAATCCTTTGGCGGATACGACTTTCTTTTGGAACCTGAATTCGCCAGATGGCAATTGGATCATTAGCGAACACCTTGAAGAAAATATGGATACCATTTACCAAAAACGCGGCGAAAGTTACGAAATCGAAGTGTGTTTGGTCGCCATGAATAAAAATGGTTGTACGGATACGACATGTAAAATTCTAACGATCTTTGAACCTATTTCTCTTGATCCAATCAATATTTTCTCTCCAAATGGAGATGGATTGAATGACGTCTTTACCTTTACGTTTAAATCAAAATCGATTTCGGAATTTGAATGTTCGATCGTTAATAGATGGGGTGTTCAAGTCGGCGAATTTAATGATATTACTGCTGGATGGGACGGAACAGATGCGAACGGTAATCCTTGTCCTGATGGGGTCTATTTCTATCTTTACAAAGCGAAAGCAGACAACGGTGAAAAACTTGAAGGTCAAGGAACGATTCAAATCGTTCGGAAGTAATTCGGTTGGCAGCACTTATTAAATCGGAAATTGAGATTCGCAACTTTCTGGAAGCGGATGAATTTGTACAAGCAACGATTGTCCAAATAAATAAGGATTTGGGTGGTATTTCTGAACAATCCATGGTTTTTGATGGGGCCTCCGCAAATCAGCTCGAAGCATTGCGTGAGCAAATGAAGCATATTTTAACTTCAGTGCAAAATCTAGAACGCATTGCTCAATTTATCTACCGTGTAGATTTAAATGAACGTGATTTTCGCAATGCATTGCAAGATGAAAATTGGCACGACCTCGCTTTTATAGTCATTCGCCGCGAAGCACAAAAGGTTTTTTTGAGGCATCATTTTTCGGCGTAAGATTTATCCGTTAAATTTTAAATTAAATGTCCAAATTCAAACTGTTGCAGAATAATTCGGGCTTAAATCTGATCGGTGTTTATATAATTTTTACCTTTGTGTACATACAGGTAATTGAACTGAAATAATGGACAAATTTACATTTGTCGGAAATGGTGATGTCAACGCCATTGACGATCTTTACGAGAGGTACAAAAATGATCCCGAATCCGTTGATATACAATGGGCCAGATTTTTTGAAGGGGTGGATTTTGCCAAGACAGACTTTACATCAGAAAACGAAGACGGTGGTATTCCCAAAAACTTCCAAAAAGAACTTAAGGTTCTAAGATTAATCGAAGATTATAGAAATCGTGGGCATTTGTTTACAAAAACGAATCCTGTTCGTGAAAGAAGACAATACAATCCTTCGTTGGATCTTGCTAGTTATGGATTGGAAGATGCTGATTTGGATGAGGTCTTCCAAGCAGGAACAGAAATCGGTATTGGATCGGCAAAGTTACGTGATATCATTAAGCACATGCAGGATACGTATTGCCAATCCATTGGTATCGAGTATTCGTACATGCGGGGAACAGAGCGCCTGAAATGGTTACGCGATAAAATTGAATTGGAAAATCGCCCTGTTTACTCAGCTGAAAATAAAAAAGAAATTTTTGCAAAACTCAATAATGCGACAATCTTTGAGCAGTTTTTGCATAAAAAATATGTGGGTCAAAAACGATTTTCACTTGAAGGTGGTGAATCGTTGATTCCTGCACTTGATGCACTGATTCAAAAAGGTGCCGAATTAGGTGCTAAAGAATTTGTAATTGGGATGGCGCACCGTGGTCGTCTCAATACCCTGGTGAACATCATGGGTAAACAATACGAGTCAATCTTTAACGAATTTGACGGGAAAGAATTTGACACGGATGATAGCTTTGACGGTGACGTAAAATACCATTTGGGTTATTCAAATAATATTGTGACTACAGAAGGTCATGAAGTGCGTTTAACAATGGCGCCAAACCCTTCGCACCTAGAAGCAGTGGCTCCAGTTGTTCATGGTATTTCTCGCGCACGTATCGATAGTATTCACAAGAATGAAAATGCTGTTGTTCCAATTATCATTCACGGTGACGCAGCGATTGCTGGACAAGGAATCGTTTATGAAGTTGTGCAAATGGCGCAATTAGATGGTTACCGTGTTGGAGGATCGATTCATATTGTGGTGAATAACCAAGTTGGTTTTACTACGAATTATTTAGACGGGCGTACTTCAACGTATTGTACGGATGTTGCGAAAGTAACACTTGCTCCAGTATTCCATGTAAATGGTGATGATATTGAAGCGGTTATTCAAACCATTCAAATCGCTACGCAATACCGTCAAGAATTTCACCGTGATGTTTTTATTGATTTATTAGGATACAGAAAATACGGACATAACGAAGGGGATGAACCTAAGTTTACACAACCAAAATTATACGATTTAATAGCAAAGCATCCAAGTGTTCGAAATATCTATTTGGATCAACTGATTGCTGAAAATGTATTGACTGCAGCGGATGGTGAGCGCTTTGAGTCTGAGCATATGGACTTAATTGATGTGTCTTACGATAATTCCAAAAAACAAACGAAAGCCGAAGTGCTAAATTTCTTGGAAAAGACATGGAAAGGTTATCGCCATGGTACCAAAGAAGATTTTGACCAATCTCCATCAACCGCTGTTACGAAAGAAAAAGCGATTGAATTAGGAACCAAATTAGCAACACTTCCAGCCGATCAAAAATATTACAGAAAAATTAAAAAATTATTGAACGATCGTCTCGATCAAATCAACAATAACGCCTTGGATTGGGGAACAGCAGAAATGTTGGCCTACGCAACCTTATTGGATGAAGGACATGGCGTTCGTATGTCTGGTCAGGATGTGGAACGAGGAACCTTCTCGCACCGTCATGCAGTTGTAAAGACGGAGGATAATGAAAAAGAGATCGTTACCTTAAATTTATTGTCTGAAAATCAAGGGAAATTTGATATTTATAATTCCCTGCTCTCCGAATATGGTGTGCTCGGTTTTGAGTATGGTTATTCATTGGCAAACCCAACTGGATTGACAATTTGGGAAGCGCAATTTGGAGATTTCTATAATGGCGCGCAGATCATGATTGACCAGTTCATCTCGGCTGGTGAAGATAAATGGTATGTGCAAAGTGGATTAGTGATGCTTTTACCGCATGGTTATGAAGGTATGGGGGCTGAGCATTCAAGTGCGCGTTTAGAGCGCTTCTTGCAATCTTCTGCAGATCTTAACTGGCAAATTTGTAATGCGTCAACACCAGCGAATCAGTTTCATCTTTTAAGAAGACAACTTCACCGTGAGTTCAGAAAACCTTTGGTGTGTTTTTCTCCAAAGATGTTGTTGCGTTATCCAAAAGCTGTTTCTACAATCGAAGATCTTACTTCAGGAGGTTTCATTGAGGTAATGGACGATCAAGTCGATAATCGTGATAAAATAAACACGATCGTGCTTTGTTCTGGTAAGTTCTTTTACGAAATGAAAGAGAAAGCTGAGGAGAGAGGTGTCGAAAATGCGGCATTTATTAGAATGGAACAGATGTATCCGCTTCCTGAAAAACAATTGGAAGCTGTGCTTGCGAATTATAAAAATGTCAAGCAAATGATATGGGCGCAAGAAGAACCTGAAAACATGGGCGCTTGGCGTTATATGGATATGGGCTTAAGAAAATACAATTTAACGGGTATAGCTCGACGTGCTTCTGCTGCGCCTGCAGCTGGATCAAGTTCATTACACAAACGCCGCCTGGCGGACTTATTTGATCGTTTATTTGATCAAATTGCAAAGAAATAAATACTGAATTAGTTTATAAAATTAAATCAAAACAGGATGTCTGTATTAGAAATGAAAGTGCCCTCACCGGGTGAGTCAATATCAGAAGTAGAAATCGCTACATGGCTTGTTGCTGATGGGGATTACGTTGAAAAAGATCAAGCGATTGCTGAGGTCGATTCAGATAAAGCGACACTTGAATTGCCGGCCGAAGCGTCAGGAATTATAACGCTAAAAGCGGAAGAGGGTGATGCTGTTGCTGTTGGAGCGGTGGTTTGTTTAATTGATACTTCTGCTGAACGTCCTGCAGGCACATCAGCGCCCGTAGCTGAAGCTAAAAAGGAAGAAAAAACGGCTGAGGTTGCTCCTAATCCAAATCCAGCTCCAACCAAAAAAGAAGTGGTTGTTGAAGAAAAAACAACGAATTACGCTACTGGTCATCCTTCAATTGCTGCGAAAAAGGTAATGGATGAAAATGGTATTGCTGCGAATCAAATTAATGGTTCGGGTAAAGATGGCCGTATTACTAAGCAAGACGTAGTGGCTGCAATGGCTGCAGGCTTCTCTGCAAATGCTGCGCAAGGTTGGGGTGGTTCTCGTGATACAGAAAACCAAAAAATGTCAATGCTCCGCCGCAAGGTTGCTGAGCGTTTGGTAGCAGTTAAAAATGAGACGGCAATGTTGACAACGTTCAACGAAGTAGACATGAAGCCAATCATGGATGTCCGTGATAAATATAAAATGTTATTCAAAGAACACCACGAAGTGAATTTAGGCTTCATGTCGTTCTTTACAAAAGCTGTAACAGAAGCATTAAACCTGTTCCCAGCAGTAAACGCTCAAATTGATGGCAAAGACATGATCATGCACAATTATGCAGATATAGGTATTGCTGTTTCTTCTCCTAAAGGTTTAATGGTTCCGGTTGTACGCAACGCCGAGCAAATGTCTTTGGCAGAGATCGAACGTGAGATTAAGCGTTTGGCAATTAGAGCAAGAGACGGAAAAATAGCGCCAGACGAAATGACGGGTGGAACATTCACGATCACCAATGGAGGTGTATTTGGTTCAATGTTATCGACTCCAATTATTAATCCACCGCAATCTGCTATTTTAGGGATGCACAATATTGTTGAAAGAGCAGTAGTAATAAATGGTGAAATCGTTATTCGACCAATTATGTATGTTGCCTTGTCTTATGATCACCGAATTATTGACGGAAAAGAGTCCGTAAGTTTCTTGGTGAAAGTAAAAGAAATGTTAGAAAATCCTGAGCGAATGATCTTTGGAGGTAAGGATCCTTTAGAAGTACTTTTAGGATTATAAAATTCATAAAAATTAGTAAAAACGCATAATGAAAGTTATGCGTTTTTTTTATGTCCATATATTCTCTTATTCAGCCTAAAATTGATATATTGGTCTTTCAAAACAAAAGTTATTTATTATGAAAAGAAGATTACAAAGAGGTTTATTGGCGCTATCCATGTTAGGATTAGTTGCTTCATGTTCTACTACGAATGACGTAGCGAGCAACCGTGGAATTCAAAAGAGAAAGTATACGAAAGGGTATTTTATTGATTTCAACCATATTAAAGGAGGAAACACACAAAGTGAAGATAATCTTGCTAAAAATGAAGATGTAAATACGGATGAAGTGACACGCGTAGAAGAAAATTCACTCGTGAGAAGCATTGAACAAGAAGTTGTTTATGTTGAAGAGGCCCAAGCTTTGCCAACAGTTGAAACAGTTGTTGTATCATCAGAAAATCAAGCGGTGACTGCGCACGATAAAACGACTTCGGCAACTGAAAATGAAATCATTGAAAAAGTTGAAGTTACAGAATTAAACGAATTTACAACACCAAATAAATTGACTAGAAATCAACGTAAGTCAATGAAGAGTGCCGTAACAACAACGGTTAATGAATCAAGTGATGATGCAATTTTATATTATATTCTCGCGCTTTTAATTCCTTTCCTTGCTGTTGGTTTAGTTACGAATTGGGATGTTACAAAAGTCGTAATTTGTCTTTTGTTTCTGGCCGACCAACGCAAACCACTGACACTTTGGGATCAACTTCTCGCAATGTAACAGTTTGATGTACTACGCCATGCTCGTTGACGTAGTGTCCAGTCGTCCCCTCAGCACCACTCACTGTGAAGACGTTTCGCATTGGAGACAGGGGAGATGAACAACACTTGCAGCGAAGAATAGTTTCTCTGTCCTTCTCAATATGCTTTAGGAGATATTTCAATTGGCTTGCTCGGCACTCCATTTCAAGTAAATCAAGTCTGTCGTTTTGAGACAAAGTCAGGTTTGAGCTCAACCAATCAGCAAAGGCAGATGGATCTACAACCCGGAATTGGGTGGTACCACCAGGGAATGCGTCATTTAATTCTACTAAGCCACCAGCGGAAGGTAATATCTTCTTTATTCCCTGAAATTGCTCTGTTTGTTGAATCAAGTTGCATATTTGCTGTGCTATACGCCACGGCCACAC
>JALQVX010000022.1 GCA_023263555.1 Crocinitomix sp. | reverse complement strand
TTAAATCACACTAAAAAAAACGAAACTATGGAATTAGGCGCATTTTCAATAAGTCTTAATGTCAAAGACATTCACGCCTCAAAGGCATTTTATGAATCATTAGGATTTACAAAATTTGGTGGTGATTTAGCCATGAATTACCTCATCATGAAAAATGGCAATGCGTTGATTGGATTATTTCAAGGCATGTTCGAAAAAAATATCATCACGTTCAATCCAGGGTGGGACGAAAATGCTCAAAATATGGAGCAATTTGATGACGTGAGAACGATTCAAAAACACTTAAAATCAGAGGGAATAAAATTAGACCTTTTCGCGGATGAATCGACAACAGGACCGGCAAGTATTATGCTAACGGATCCTGATGGGAATACGATTTTGATGGATCAACATAGGTAAAATAGCGTACCAAGTTAGGGTGTAACAATATCCCTTAGATGAGTTATTCGTGTATGAAAATAATTTACCTTGGACTAACAATTTTAAGCTTAACAGCGTTTACGTCGTTAAAAAAATCGGATAAAAACAAGGTTCAAATCTACCTTCAAATTGATTCTGGCCAATTTGATCTGTCAACAGATTCAAACCTAGTCCATCTCGTCATTCACAACGGCAGCGATTCCGCCATTTCATTTTACGAAACATGGAATTCGTGGGGCTATTACAATTTTAGTTTTGAAATCGAAACCGAAGATTCGACCTACTTCATTGCACGAACAGATAGACTCTGGTGGCGGAATTTTCCATCCACGCAAAAACTTCTTCCAAATCAAACGCTGAATTTGTCGTTTAACCTAATCGACTCGCTTGCTGCTGGAAATAGAACCTATTTGGCTTGGAAACGCTTTCCGCAATGTTCTTATCACAAGGCAAAAATTCGCGTCCATTATAACTTGCCAGAAATGTATTGGATGTTTCCAGCTTTCGCAACGAGAAATTATCGTGATATGTACTATGATGATACCACAACTGAAACAAGCTATAGACTTGAATTCAGTGACTCAACCAATCAAAAAAGAGGATCTCAGAAATTAAATTGGATGTATCACACTGATATATCAAGCGATTTTATGCCGATTAAAATTGTGAAATGAGTAACCTATCCAAAACATGATCACACTGATTTTTGACTTACATTTTCAAATACCAATCAAATCCTCGCGTTAAACAAAGAAAATACTCAAGAAATCATTCAAAAATTAGAGTGCTGGCTAAAATTTAATTCCTTAAAAATCCAAATGGATGCCCCTTTTTGAATACCTTCGTTCTCAAATTCACTCGTTAATTTTATTTTACCCTTTAACATGGAAAACTCATCACCTTGGTTTATTCTGATAGGTTATATTGCCACACTCCTTTTACTTGATTTCTTTGTACTCAATAAAAAGGGAAAAACACCTTCCATAAAAAAAGCCTTGCTCGAAACATTGTTTTTCGTGATTAATGCTTTCGTTTTCGCGGGTTTAATTTATTGGTTTTATGCTTCGGGTATGGTTTCAAATCCCGAAGAAATGACACCTGTTTCTGCCGTTATCAAATACATCAGTGGTTATTTTATTGAACTCTCTTTGAGTGTCGATAATTTATTTGTGATTGCCGTCATTTTTACGTCTTTTAAAGTACCGAATCAATTTCAGCATAAATTACTCTTTTTAGGAATTTTAGGGGCCTTGGTCTTTAGGGCGATCTTGATCAGCGTTGGTTTGGTGCTCATTCACGAAATTGAAAGTATGACCCTAATTTTCGGGGCTTTCTTATTATTCACAGCTTTTAAAATGTTGAAAAAAGAGGCCGAACATGAAGAGGTAAAAGAATCGAGCAAATTGCGCAAATTTTTTAGAATGTCGGACATCATTGATGGTGGAAATTTCATGATGAAAATTAACGGAAAACGCGTTTTTACAGCACTTTTTGGCGCGTTAATCACGATTGAGTTTACCGATCTCCTTTTTGCCTTAGACAGTATTCCCGCCATTTTTGGGGTGACAACCGATCCTTTTATTGTGTACAGTTCCAATATTTTCGCCATTCTTGGATTACGATCACTTTACTTTTTCTTGGCCAATATGCTAGAACGATTTAGTTTTCTTAAGTACAGCGTTTTTGCCATTCTTTTATTTGTAGGACTTAAATTAATGGTGACAAATTATCTCCACATTCCTGAATGGTTTAGTTTACTTTTTATTGCGCTTTCACTTGGCGTGGGAATTTACGCTTCTATCCTCAACGTTCCTAAGGGAGAAAAAAACGAAAAATAAGCTATCTTTGAAAGGAGATGGAAGCTGTCAAAACATATCAAAATGTCAATCGTGAAGACGAATCAATGAGTTTTGGCATTTCGCGCATGGAAGACATTCACGATAAACATGGCGGAAAACCGGATGAGCCTCACCGTCATAATTATTACACGATTTTATTGGTTAAAAAAGCAAGTGGCGAACACCGCATTGATTTTAATTCCTACCCACTTGGGAACATGCAATTGTTCTTTATCAGTCCTGGTCAAGTTCACCAAATGATTGAAGCGTCTCGATCGGTTGGTTATTCAATGGTCTTTTCAACCCAGTTTTTAGTTCAAAATAACATTCCACTTAGTTTTATTGATGACCTCAACTTATTCAACGATTTTGGCGACACCCCTCCCCTTACTCTGTCTAAAGAAGAGTTAGAAACACTTTCTCGCTACGCCGAAGAAATTTTGGAAATCAATGCTTCTGATCGCTCCTTTAAATACGAAGCCATGGGAGCCTTTATTAAATTGATATTGATTCGCTGTCACAATCTCTGTTCGCTGAAATCGATAGATTCCAACATACAAGAAACGGGAAATACGGTTTTGCGAAATTTCAAATCTTTAGTGGATCTTCATCACACGCAATGGCATGGCACAACGGAATATGCAAATGAATTAAACATCTCACCCGATCATCTCAATCGTGTCATTAAATCATTAACGGGCAAAACAGCAAAAGAACATATCCAAAGTCGCATTATTACGGCAGCTAAACGACTGATCTATTTCACCGACCTATCAAGCAAGGAAATTGGGTACGAACTCGGCTTTTCAGAACCGGGGAACTTTAGTGCTTTCTTTAAAAAATGCACGGGCTTTTCACCGTCAAAATTCAAGGCTATTACCACCCAATCCACTTGATTATCATTCGATTTATTTTTTATATCTTAGCCCAATACCTTTAAAAAATTATGTTTATGAAAAAGATTCTTCTCGTAACTAGTCTTGCACTTTTAACTACTTTATCTTGCAAAAAAGATGACGAAAAGATTCCACAATTGGAATTTTCACTTGAATTTGACCAAACCCTTCCTCGATTAGGAAATTTAGGTGAGGAGGTTGCGGTAGGAGCGGGTAATGCGGCACAACATCCAATCATGAAGGAGATGAGTGTGCATTATATCGAATTCGCACCAGACTCGTTAACCGCACTTGGAACGGGTGCTATAGTGTATAAAGGAGATGAAACAACGGCAGGCGGAGCAAATGCAGTAGATTTCGACAAAGCACCTCGCTCAGGTGAAGGGGTTACATTTTTATCGCTTGATTTATCAACACTGCCTCCTGGAACCTATACTTGGCTTCGCGTTTCGCTCACCTATCAGAAATATGACATTGCTTTTCGATACAATAATCCACCCTATTTTGAGAATGCTGACTTAACTGGAACGTTAGCATCTTTTGTTGGATTTAACACCTATATCACAAGTCATAAAGTGAAAGATTCGACACTTGTTATAAATGACGATAAATTGCAAGGCTATTGGGCCTTTGAGAACAGCGGTTCTGTTGCCGGTGTTAGCTATGGAAGTGTCATCCAAGGTGACGGAGCTGGTGTGACAGTAGTGAACCCCATTGCCTCAACAAGTCCTGTACCTGAAGGTTCATGTGTCGTGACTGGAAAATTATTGTCGCCGCTTGTAATCACTGGAGATGAAACTGAAGATATTGAAATCGTCCTAGCATTCTCGATTAATAATTCTTTCGAATGGGAAGAGGTCAATGTAGATGGAAAGTTTGAACCTGGAGCTGGTGAAACAGTTGTTGATATGGGGCTAAGAGGTTTGCATCCTCGAAAAAAATAAATTGAATAGACAAGGTTGAATGGACTAAATGAACCTTTTTTTGAAAAGAGTGTACCGGAATAAAAACAAACGATATGTTAGCTATTCCAGATCCGTGCAACGAAGATTTCAGCAAAATGAACGCCACCGAACGCGGTGCTTTTTGCGGCAAATGTAAAATCGACACCTTTGATTTTCGACACCTTTCCGATTTAGAAGTGAATACCCTTTTGTATCAGCACAAGGACGAACATTTATGTGGACGATTAACCGCGACACAATTAACCTCTCTGAATCGCGGATATCAAAACTGGGTAGATCAACGAACGCCAACATTCAGAAGCAAATTTGTTTTAGCCTTGATCTTGGTTTTTGGTCTGAGTTTGTTCAGTTGCGATCAAAATGATGCTCAAACAATTGATTCGCTCAGTGCCATCACGCTTGTGCAAACAGACGCTAAACTCGATTTCGTGCGCGACATCATGAATAACGAAGATTTTAAATTAGCGGATTATATTGAAGATTCGACCAAATCTCAAGAACCTACTTCTTGCGAAATCATGGAATTTGAAGGGGAGTTAGTGATGCCAGGAATGGTTGATTATGATGAAGAACCTTTGCTACCTCAAGAAGTCTTAGGAGGCGTTCCTAAAGAAATACCGAACCCTCAAATTGCGGGAGGTTTAGTTGCTCCAAATTATGAAATGTATCTGCAAGAAACAATTGGCGACTCACTAAAAAATCAACCGGTTATCGAAAATCCAAATTCAATGTCTCATTTTGCGGCGAGTGCTTATCCCAATCCAACACCAGATCAATCTACCCTCCGAATAACCATCAAAGATGAGGCACGTTTTTCAATCCAACTTTACGACATGAATGGGCGTTTAATTGAATCGGTTTTCACGGGAAATTTAGTTGCAGGCACACGCGAATTCAGGATCAATTTGGATTCTTATCAATCGGGAATTTATTTGATAAAGATTATTTCTCGCGATCAAAATGAAACGGTGAAAGTGCAAAAACTAAACTAACTGAGAAGATTTACTTAAATTAGCCCCATCAATCCGATTGACTATGTGGCGATTTTTACTTTTCTCCTTTTTGTTTGCCTACGGCTCTGTTTGGTCGCAAGATTTAACCGTGCCACAAGAAATTTTAGACGAACTTAAAACTGTGGTATTGTCGACGGAAGAAGATACCTTCATGTTCCGCGTGGCCCTGCCGGACAATTATGATAAATCAAAATCTTATAAGTGTTTTATTGGTTTGTCGGGTGGAGATCAAACAGTGGAAAAAGTAAATTACTGCTATGCGGCTTGGTTTAGAAGCGGTTATTTCCATAAATACATCACGATCTTGCCCGTTGTTCATAAAGACACCATTAATTTTAAAGACTATTCGAAGGCGCGAATCGAAGACCTGTTGAAAGCGATTAACGAGCAGTATATTCTCGATCCTCAATGGTTGATTGCAGGAACCTCTGATGGAGGAATAGCCGCATTCAATTTTGTGGCTGCCTCTCCTGAGCGTTTTGAAGGTATTATCACCTCACCCGGCATCCTTAGCGATTCCATTGCGCCTAATTCGGATTGGAACCATTTAAAAGTTATTTTGGCGTACGGCGAACTGGACGATAAGAAATGGATAAAAGGGGCAAAAACAACAGCAAAACGCCTGAAGAAATCAGTCGCATCCGTGACGCTAGTCAAACTCACCGGTCAAGGACATATTTTGCCTATTAAGTTCAACGCCGACAAGATGTATGATCCTTATTTTATTGGGAGTAAATAATAGAACGGAAAAGATTCAAAAACAACTATTTCGCTCTTCTGATTTGCGTATAACTCACCCCTAATTTTTTCTCTAAGGCACGAATTTGTTTCACTTCTTTACTCGTGACCAGACTCAAGGAGACTCCTGATTGACCTCCTCTTCCAGTACGACCGCTTCGGTGGGTATAATATTCATCAGAACTCGGCATTTCATAATGCACAACATACGCCAAATTTTGAACATCAATTCCACGTGCCGCAATATCCGTTGCAACCAAAACCGTTTTCGTTTTATTCTGAAAACCACGCATAGCTTTGTCACGTTCTTTCTGAAGCAAATCCCCGTGAATGCAATCGACCTTAATTTTTTTGGCATATAAATCTTTCACCAAATTCTTTACGGTTTCCTTTGTGCGACAAAAAACAATTCCTTGATTCGTTCCCTGACTTGCCAAAAACTGAAGGAGAACCAATGACTTTTCTTCAGGAGCACAAATTAAAAATTGATGCTCTACTTTTTTATTCACACCATTCGGTCCTTTAATTTCAATCTTGTGCGCATCTGCCGAAAGGTGATTTTTGATCATCTGATTAATGCCTTGGGGCATAGTAGCAGAAAACAACCATTTATCGTCCACACGACGCATCATATTTAAAATTTCATCTAATTCATCCTTGAAACCCATGCTTAGCATTTCGTCCGCCTCATCCAATACCACTGTTTCAACAGCACTCAAATCGATCGCTCCTCTTTTTACCAAGTCAATTAAACGACCGGGAGTTGCAACGATAATATGAGTTGGTCGTTGCAAAGCTTTTAATTGCTCGTCTATTCGCGCTCCGCCATAAACAGATTCGGTATAAATTGGATCCGTATACTTCGAATATTTAAATAATTGCTTTGCTATTTGTTGACCTAATTCACGCGTGGGGCATAAAATGAGGGCTTGAATAACTTTTCGCTTTGAATCAATTTTTTGCAAGAGTGGTAAACCATAAGCAGCTGTCTTTCCTGTTCCAGTTTGGGCCTTTGCAACCAAGTTTCCTCCACCATTTAACAAAAGAGGAATGGCTTCCAGTTGAATTTCGGAAGGTTCTTTAATTCCCATTTCACTCAAGCCTTTTACCAGGTTTTTGTGGACTCCTAATTGTGTAAATGTGGTCATATTACTTATTTTTCAGCAAAGGTAGGTTTATTTAGGGACGAATGATGTCATGAAGTCAGGAATATCTCCTCCCATTTCAGCAACCAAATTTTTTCCATTATCTTTGAAGGAATAAATTTAACACTATGAAATTAGGTCTCTTTCTATTCTTCCCTTTCAGTGCAATCATGGTTGGATGCACTGGCATATCGTCAGATGAAAATTTGGAAACAGAGAACCATGACACAGCGGTTATAGTTAGTGACGACACCCTGACAGTTGAGGCGGCATCACTCCCTACTTTTCTCTATTTAGAAGATTACGCAACGATAACGAATAAAGCGGATTTATACCAACAGTTTGGCGAAGAATACATTGTTGCATATACTCTTGAACATGAGGCAGTCGCAAAGTCTTACTGGCAGTCACTCTGCCACTTTCACCATCTG